>NZ_BASL01000711.1:0-36313 GCF_000648255.1 Candidatus Protochlamydia sp. R18
AAATTTCTCTCCATTGAGACTGAAGCTGCTCTTTTTCGAGATAATTAAAGAATAAGTTGAGGAAGCTCTGAAAAATTGTTTTACACAGCAAACCAATTCGTTCAGAAAATTTTAAATAATTGTTCGATCGAAAATAAGAATGGGTATCTGCATTAACGAGGAAATTACTAGGATTAACTCTTGGATTATGAATATTCAAAATTACCTTCCAAATTAGTTAAATAATTTTTAAATTATCTATATGTATTTTTAAAAATTATAATATATAAATAAATATTATTGCAATAGTAATGAAATTAAATATATGTTTAAATAAATAGAAAATATTCTTATCAATTGAAAATTCTTAGTATTTAAATTCAAAATCTTTAAACTTTGTTATAAAGGTTGATTAAATCTGTTAACTTGAATTTTAGTTTTTTATGCAGCCATTAACAGTAGACAAAATTGCTCTGCTAAGTTCGCTGACGACTTTTTAAGTTGACGAGTACAAGTGGCAATCCCGGCTAATAATTAATTAAAAATTTCCGGCGTTCTGTAGCTTGTCTGTTCAATTTGAGAAATATTTTTTAATGAATTATTTACCGTTTAAACTACAGCTCGCTTTTTAAGAAAAATTTTTTCTGTCAACTTTATCACCTTCTGCTTCCTATTCAATTTTATAGTTGTCAATAGTTCAATTTTTGTTTTAAAAATCTCTTTGCAAGTTCTGCCGAAATATCCCTCCTCACCAAATAGCTTTCCAAAATTCTTTTTGATTTGGCGCATTTTAACTTCTTAGTAGCTCCACTTCATTTAAATCTGTATTAGTGCAAACGCTCTCAATAATGTTAACTAAAGAAATATTAGTTGCTCTGGGAAAAATTAATAAAATTATCGAGTTTTTAATGCTGAGGCATGTGAAATTGTGAAAATAAATAGTCAATCCTTCGATTGGTTTGAAATTGCCTTTTCTATATAATTATTTCATTCAATTGTAAAGTTATCAGTTTATATGAAGCCAAAAGATTTAAAATCACCATTTAAATGGGAACATCGTCAAATCGTTATTCAAGATCGAGTTTGGTATGTTCCGGATCAACACTTATCGAACATCCCTTTTATCTTTCCAGGCTGGACGCATGAACAAACATTCTCTCAAGACAAACCTATCTACTTAGAGTATTGCAGCGGAAATGGTGCATGGATTACTTCTAAAGCCATTGAACAGTCGCAATATAACTGGGTTGGCATTGAAAAAAAATTTGATCGAACGCGTAAAATTTGGTCCAAAATCAAGAAATTTGAACTTGATAATCTCCTAACAATTTGTGGAGAAGGGTTTCATGTTACCCGAGATTTTTTTGCTAATGAAAGTGTGGATGCCGTTTTTATTAATTTTCCAGATCCATGGCCAAAAAAAAGACATGCTAAACACCGCATTGTTCAACCAGCTTTTGTCAAAGAAATTCATCGTATCTTAAAAAGCGATAAACTCTTTACTCTAGTTACAGACGATGCTGCATATTCAAAAATCATGATTGATGTCATTCATCAAACCGGCGGCTTCACGTCACTCTTTGAAGCTCCTTATTATACGACTTCTTATCCAGGTTATGGATCTTCTTACTTTGAAGAGCTTTGGAGAGAAAAAGGAAAATCGATTCATTATCACGTTTTTCAAAAAATTTAACCCTAACAGATTCTCATGCAAGACTCAAACAGTGATTTTGAAGAACAGCCTGATCCATGTGAATTACAATGGAATCGCCCTTTTTATACTTTAAAAAATGAGCTCTTTATTCCTGTTGTTTTTGAAGAATCAATCACTCTTCCCCTTGGTTTTAATACGAAGACAATTTACTTAGATGGGCGATTAAAAGCTGATTTAAAATGGAAAGAAGCTCGCGAAGAAGCATTAAAAGCCATTGAAGCTGGGGCCTATTTATTCTGGGATATCAATATTGGCTTAATGGATGATCTTCCTTTTGCGCTGATTAACCAAACCCAATATCTGTCTCTTTCTTTATCGCTTGAGCACTTTAGAGATTCTCTTTGGAAAGAATTTAAACATAAAACGATTGGAATTTCACTTTACAAAGGTTCTGCTGACTTTAGTTTAAGATTTCCTTGGGACGCGCATCAAATTGAAAATTTAAAAGAGTGGATTGCTCAACTTTTTAAAGATGAAATCCAACTAAAAGAAGAAACCGGTGTGAGCGTTTCCTCATTGACTCACCTAACTGTAGCGAATTTCTGCCAAACCGAGCAAGGGCAACAACTAATTCGCCTTTTTTGCCGTGATGTTTCAATGGAATACATCTCACTTCTTGTTTCTCGTTTACCTGACACTTTACCCACCTATCTTTTTTTAGATGTCACTCATTTTGCAAACCATCCCCTTTATCAAATGCAGCTTCTTCACCCTGCCAGATTTGAACAATGCAACCTAGCGCTAAAAGGATTTACGCTCCCCTTTTCTGCTTGGGGTTGGCAATCACAAGCCACCTCTCTCGGCTACAGTGGCATTCACCCGCTTCCGATTCCTCCCAATAATGTTGCCAGTATCGGCATTTGCATCCCCCCTCTCTTCATTTCACGTCCCAGTCAATTTAAAGGTTTAGAGCAAGCGCTTAAAGATCTTCTTGCACAAGCCATTCCTTTCAGACTCATTGCAGAGGAACATTTAATTACAGACTGGGATGGTTTAGATTATTTAATTTACACACCTACTGGTTTGAGTGGGCAAGGGAAAAGGAAACTGCAAGGCTTTTGTGCAGCCGGAGGAACCGCCATTTCAACATCAGATCTCATCGGATTGGATTACGAAATCACCTACGAAACATTTGTGGCTGCTCCTTCACTTAAAAGCGAAGGCTTCTAAAAACTAGTTGCAGGCCATCTAATCCGAGGACAAAATATTTTGTGCGGCCATTATAATTCCTGAATGCTTTATATTCACATCCTGAGCAGCCATGCATTCTTTCAGCAAGGAACTTTTCTTGCCTATGCCCACACTTACATTGATAGATGAAAAATTACTGAAATTTATTTTAAAAACAATTGGTTTGAACAAACATTGAAGCAACTTACTTTAAATCCTTAATCGCTTAAGGTGACAAATGCGAAGCAAGAAAACGGGTAACGTTTTGATAAGCCCATTTGTCGATTTGTTGATCACTCAGTTTGAGATGTTTTTTCACAAATTCTAGCAGAGTTGGGTAAGTGGAGGCATCTCCAAATTGTGAGAAAAAAGTTTTCTCTCTTTTTTGGTAGGTTGAAGTAAAATCTTCTTCGTAGAAAAAATCTGTGCCTAAACAAATACCATTCTCTCCACCGAGTTCGAGCCAAAATGCAAGATGCTCGAGGATCGATTCTTCTCTCTCTCCGAGAAAGGGAGCATACAAATTTAATCCAATGAGCCCGTTTCTCTTAAAAATCTCTTTGGCAATATCAGTAGGTAAATTGCGAGGGACATATTGCAAAGTTCGTGCATTGGAATGGCTAGCCATCAAAGGAAGGGTTAATGACTGTTGATCGATGTAATCGATAATTTCATACGCAAGAGAATCGGAGGTATGGCTCAAATCAATTGCAATTTGTTTTTGATCGAGTTCTTTTAATAATAGTTTTCCTTCTTCTTTCAAGCCAATTTGGGTGAGTGCTCCTCCTCCAAAGCGGTTTTCCCAATTCCAAGTCAAACTGATATAGAAAGGTTTCGCAATCGTTTCGATGAAATTATTTAAACGCGCCATCCCTACTTTTAAGGGTTCTTGTTCCCCGCAAAAACCAGAGGCATTTTCAAAAGCAATCAATACAGAAAGTGGAGCTGCTTCCTCGATTGTAGACACGAAACGTTGGTAAGGTTGCATGTTTAAAGGAAAATCTCTCAATAATTGTTGATAAATTTTCAATTGAGAAAGCCCTTTTTTGACAGACGAAGAATCTGTTTCAGTGAAAATCGCTAAAGTTTGCCATTTGACAAACCCCGCTTTCAATTGAGAGAGTGAACAACGAACAGCTGGATCATGCGGCGTTCTTTTAACGTCTTGCTCTAAATATGAAAGAAGATCGCAATGTAAATCAGCGATAAATGTCATAGCTTTATCCTTAGTTTGATCGAAAAGAGAGCATACCAAAGATTTGAAATAAACTGACGCGATAAATCTGCGTTTACGGTTCTTCTCTTGAAGAACTACAGATTATTTTTTCTATTTTACTTAATTGATTGCGGAGCCTACTATGTGAGACAACATTAAAAAGGGGAAATATGGGTCCTTCTTTACCAAGCTGCCTAGCAGAAATTAAATACTTGATCGAGCAAAATCGAGAAGAATGGCTAAAAGAGTATTATACTTTTTTAAGTTTTCCCAGTATTAGTTCTGAAACGCACTTTCAAGTCTCTCTATTAAACTGTGCAAACTGGGTTGTTGATTATTTAAAAACACTAGGTTTTGAGGTAGAGCTTTGGCCGACTGAACAAGATGGTCCCCCAGTTATTTACGCCACGCACTTAAAGGCAGGCGCCGACAAACCCACCCTTCTCATTTATAATCACTACGATGTACAACCTGCCGATCCCTTAAATGAATGGAAAACAGATCCTTTTCAACCAAGCTTAAGAGACGGAAATGTTTATGCTCGAGGAGCCCAAGATAATAAAGGACAGTGTTTTTATGTTCTTCAAGCCTTAAAATTTTATTTAAAACAATATTCTCGATTACCGATTAACATCAAACTTTGTATTGAGGGAGAAGAGGAAATTGGTAGTGCAGGATTATCTCGGTTATTACCAACCAAAGCAGAAGCCTTAAAGGCTGATTATTTAGCTATTGTCGATTTAGGGCTTAGGAACTCTCAAATCCCTGCCGTGACATTAGGCATTCGGGGTATTCTCACAATGGATGTCGAAGTACAAGGTTCAGATAATGATTTACATTCTGGCTCCCATGGGGGGATCGCCATCAATCCTATTCATGCGCTTGTAGCCATGCTCGCTTCATTAAGAGATGCTTCAGGAAAAATTACTGTTAATGGATTTTATGATGATGTTGAAGAGATGAGCTTAGAAGAGCGTTCATCGGTTTCTTTTTATTTTGATTTAGCTGACTATCAAAAGCTAACAGGGGCCTATCCTGGTGGAGGAGAAAAAGATAAAACAGCTTTAGAAAGAGCGTGGGCAAGACCTACTTTAGAAATTAATGGAATTAATGGCGGATATACAGGCAAAGGATTTAAAACAGTGATTCCTGCGAAAGCCTCAGCTAAAATATCTTGCCGATTAGTTTCTCAACAAGATCCAAAAAAAATTGGAAGACTCATCGAACACCATCTTAACGAAGCCGCCCCTCAAGGGATTCAAGTAAGAATTACTATACATCAAGGGCAAGGAAGGGCCATTCGAGTCAGTCCAAAATCGCAACTGGTCGCATCGTTTTCAGAGGCTTTTCAGGAAGTTTTTGGTGTGCCTTGTGAATTCATTTTTGAAGGAGCCTCAATCCCTATTGTTCCTGAACTTGGAATGGCTTGTGGAGGAGAAGTTATTTTAATTGGATTGGGACTCACAACAGATCTTATTCATGCTCCAAATGAACATTTTGGGTTGGATCGGTTAGAAAAGGGGATTCTAATCACAGCTAGAGCGATCGAATTATTAGCGCAACATCTCAAAGACAAGCGCTTAGAAGAATGCTCTAAGAGTTTGTCTTTATAAATCTAATCAAAAAAATTAGGCGGCTTGATCTACTACAAATTGGTATTTACTAAGAGAATTGAGATCTTCTTTAATTTCACGCCCCATGTTTGCTTCTAACTTACTAGAGTAGTGATAACCAAGCTTGTAAAGGCCAAAAAAACTAGCTCCTATCCCCGCCACAAGGCCAGCTCCCATCAATACATTTGAAGCAACAAGACCACCAGCGACACCCAGAGCCCCTGCAGCTAAAAATGTAATAATAAGCACTTGTTTATGCAAGCGATTAGTTTTTTGGTGATCCAAAATCACATGTGTCTTACTCATAATTTTATCCACAGCGTTTACATAGTCAGTTCCTTGGTATTGATAAGTGTAAACATTTTTATTAGTATTCCACTGCGCCTCTAATTGATTCAATTCAGTATTGCTTGCCTCAGCTGCTTCATTTTCACCTATCATTTTTCCAAATAAATAAGTAGAAATACCTCCTACAACTAGACCCAAAATAACGGCCCATACCTGTTTGTTATTTTCCTTTTCTTCAGCTGTTTTCTCAGCAGGATGGTGGTGATGTTCAGTACGGTTGAGATTATACTCATGATGAGAAAAATCGAAAAAAGCAGGGCCAGACGATATAGGAGGAGGGCAGAATGCAGTTTGTTGCGTTTGCTCTGCTGTTGTAGGAAGAACAGAATTGGCTACTTCACGAATTTTGGAAAATAACTGAGTAGTCGCAGTATGCATCGTATTCGTCAATGAAGGAATAGGGGGTGCAGAAGGCTGTGGTGAGTAATAACTATACGATTGACTTTGTGATTCTGGGTTATAAGGATAATCACGATATAGTGGTGGGTAAAGTGAGCTACTTGGTGGTTGGTGTCCGTCAACTGAATACATACTAGAACTCCTGTTTGGTTATGATGAGTTCTATTTTAAATTTTTCGTTTAAATAGAAAATAAATAGTTTATAAAGATTTTATCTGAAATTCTATTCTATCATTGCGATAGAAGCTAGGCGAATAATAAGGCAAAAAGCAAAAAAATGGGACTTAAACGCTGATCATAAAAATTTTTTGATTTTTCATGATCAGCGCTTAGATGAACTATTCAGAGCGAAGTGAAACGAATAGATAAGCATTTCCTTGTTTTACTTGCAAAAGAATTGGCTTATCTGCAGAACTATTTTTTAAAGCGTTATTAAATTGCTCTACATTTTCGATTTTTTGATGATTAATGCCAAGAATAATGGCTCCTTTTTTTAACCCAGCAAAGTTAGCAACTGAGCCTGGATACACCTTTGTAATCATCACCCCTTGTTCATCTGATTTCATTTCGGAAGGGATATTTGCGACTTCAATTCCGAGCTGACTTTTGTGAGAAGATGCTGCTGCGACAGTTTCTTCAGTAAAATCACCAATAGTAAGAGAAAGGTCCATCTGTTTTTCTTTTCTTAAAATTGTCAAATTCACTTTTGTTCCAGGTTTCATCCGATAAATCGCGTTACGCAAACTAGCCGCGCTCTCAACCGAGCGACCATTTAGTTTTAAAATAATATCTTCTACCTGGATTCCAGCTTTTTCAGCAGGAGAATTTTTAACAATATTTGTGATTAATGCTCCTTCTACTTTATCTAAACCAAAAGATTGAGCCAGATTATAATCAATCGACTGTAAAGAAACGCCCAAAAACCCTCTGGAGACTTTCCCTTGAGATAAAATTTCATCCATCACATGCTTAGCCATATTACTTGGGATTGCAAAACCAATCCCGATATAACCTGCTGATGCATTAGTCGCAATTGCCGTATTAATTCCTACAATTTCCCCATTTAATGTGAGCAAAGGGCCGCCTGAATTTCCTCGATTGATAGAAGCATCCGTTTGAATAAAATCTTCATAGCGAGCAATATCTAAATTATTGCGACTTTTTGCACTCACGACACCAACAGTTAAGGTCGCTTGCAAGCCAAAAGGATTCCCAACTGCGGCAACCCATTGTCCAACTTCTAAATCGTCTGAATTACCAAGCGTCAAATATGGAAGATCTTTTGCGTCAATTTTAATGAGCGCTAAATCACTACTAGGATCTTCTCCTAAAAGTTTTGCTGCAAGTTCTCTTCCATCATGAAGCTGCACAGCAATTGTTGTCATGTCATGAACAACATGGCTATTTGTTAAAATATACCCTTCTGGACTCACAATCACACCCGTTGCTTGACCCGATAACAATTGTTGACGAGAATCTCTCTTCGGCAATCCAAAAAAGTTCCAAAAATCCCCATTTTCTCCGAAATAATCTTCTAAAGAATTTTCATCCCCAAACGAAGGTCCTTTTTTTTGTCCTTTAACCTTAATAGAGACGACGGCAGGAATCGCTTTCTTTGCGACGCCTCTAAAATCAACGACGGTCTCTTTTCCGGACAAACGTTTGATATCTTCAGTTCGATTTTGTTCCTGAGTTGCCGCCTCTATCAAATTTGAGTTCGTAAAAGAAGAGCCTAATAAGGCAGCTCCTGTGGCAAGTAAACATAGTTTGGTAAATATTGATAGTTGTTTCATATGAAGAGCACTCCTCTAATGATTTTTATGTTTTTTTTACTACGTTTTTTTGGAAATGTCAAGAGGAAGAAAAGAGTTAAAAGGAAGGAATATATAAATTTAAAACTTAGCAAGGATAAGGTTGAATTTTTTCTCATTGTATTTCTGAAAGATGTGTTTGTTCTGAATATTCATCTAATATAAATTCACTTAGCTGCCATTCACCTGGAAAAGAGTTAAATTTAGTATTTTTTATTTTTTCCAAATGAGTTAAAACAGACATTATTATATCCATATGCTCTTTTAGAATAGGCCTTTTTGTAATGACGACTGCAGGTCCATTAACAATTCCTAAAAATTTGCTATGAAATTCTAAGTTTGTGTATTTCCCAAGGCGATAATAGTCAGCAGCGAGTATACAACCCATCATGACCCCTGTTCGATCAATTCCCTCAGCACAATGTCCGTCAGCACAATGATTGATCACAATAATACTTTCCCTTTCAATAGACGGATCTTCAAGCGCGAATACAATTTTTTCTTGAAGATGTGCATAAAAAAGACCAAAAAAGGCATGTTGTTCTTCCCGATTAATTTCAGCAAAATTTTGGAAATAAGTTGTTAAAATATATTCAATTAAGTTTGTCAGTAAATTCTCGCAGTTTCCTAATTTTTGAGGGAAAACAAAAAATTTTGGATCAAGCATTTTTGCCAATAACCGGTATATAAATAGATGAATAGACATAGGAGCTGGAGAGAAGATATCGTTCATATTATCAACTGGTAAAACCACGATAGAGAGAACATCACCATATTCTTCTTGGGCTTCATAAATTTTTTTTATCCAAAGCGGTTCATTTGAGCCTATTTTTTCTATTGGGTCCAAATGAACGAATTGCACTACTTGCTGTTTTTTTGCCCTACAGTCACTAAGAAATGCTAAGTATTCCAGCGACAATTTTCCTTTCGCAATTGGTGCACAAGTACGTATGCGAATAAACTCTTTTTGCTGCCCACTTTTCGTGAATATTTGTCTACCCCATCTCCATGGACTATTAGCTGAGCTGAAAGGATAAAAAAGACCCATAAGTTTATTGAAAGTTGGTCCTAATGCAGAATACAAAGCAGCTTGAGACATTTTTATTTTCGTCGATAGCAATAAGTATGATTGAAGTATTTTATCAATTTTTGTGTTCCATTTGCCACCCCTATCAACCAAATCGATAACAAGATCTTTCAAATTTTTTGAGACGTTGACCTTGGTAAACCAATTTCCACAAATCAAATGCAGGGATTCTCTAACGCGTTGGATCGAATCGTTTTCAATTTCACCGGAATTTGATAATTTAGATATTTTTGTTAAAAGTGCTCTAAGAGCGACGCCAAAACTGTGATAATTATCACGAGAAGAGCAAGTAGATTCTAATTGATTTATTGCCATCATCAACTGATTAAGATAAGGAAAAAAATCTTCGGGAAGCTTTGCTATTAGAGCATCCTCCAACAAATTATCAAATCCCTCTTCTCCATGTTTTTTGATTTGACTTAAAAGATTATCATAATATTTTAATTTCCAGTTAATTATAAAGTCCTCTGTTACGCCAATAACGGGCGTTACAGCAGCAGTTGTAGCTGCTGCACAGCTTACAGTATCAGCTGTAACCTCAGTACGCATTGTGGAAGCACATTCTAAAGAGTCTTCGGTTCTTTTCCTTTTTAGACTTGTATCCAGTTTCTGCACTGAATCTAGCCCTTTCCTTTTTTTCTCGATATGTGCTTGCCCATCCATCTCTTCCTTTTTTCTTTTAAAGAAACTTTGTATCTTTTGATCAAGTTTATTTAATTCTTCAACGTGCTGACATCCATTTACAAGTTGTTGTAGACTTTTAAGGATTTGTGAAGAGGATGAGCTTGATATATCCATACACAATACCTATGTCGTTATATGATATAACTTTGAATTTTAAAATTTATATTTTAAATCAAAGATGTATACATAGTAATTTCATTTTAAATTCAATTATTTTTCCTGGTTTAAATAAAGTAATATACATCATGCCAACTTTCCAGTAAACAAAAGCTATTAAACTATAACCTTGAAATCATTTAAAATGACTATTAAATTATTTGGATGTCAAATTTTATTTAGGAGTCAATCCATCGGTATTTTCTACATCGATGGTTAAACAATTATTTAAAGAATGATTCAAACAAGGCCCTTCTTCGCTTTTCCATAAACCTTTTTGGGATAAAAGTTCGATAATTTGAGGAATTGCTTCTCTAGCAGCTTTTCTTCCACCTTCGTACACCAGTTCATTTTTGTGATCATCAAATAAACCAACCTCACCAAGTTCAGGCCGGATCACTACGTCGGCATCTTTCACACAACTTTCACTTTGCAATAAAAATTTAATTTCAGCCGAACGAGCAGCTATTCCAAACAAATTTGTCGGGCATGTTTTGGGAAGTAATTCACTTAAATCTACCGCAACGACAACTTGTGCCAGATTCTTTTTTGCCATACAGACTGGTACAGGGTCTGCGACTCCACCATCGACCAATAATCGTTCGTGTAGATAAACAGGAGAAAATACAAAGGGAACAGCAGCAGAAGCATGAACAGCAGGAATAAGAGGGCCAGAATTTAAACAAATCACTTCTCCCTCGATTAAATCAGTGGCAGCGCAGCAGAGAGGAATATACAATTCTTCAAAATATTTGGCACGGAGGTTTTTCTTTAAAAATTGCCTTAAAGATCTTCCCTGAACAAATCCATAACGGCATTGCCAGAAACTCACATCTAAAATATCCCATTTTTTCAAAGGACGCAAAATTTTTTTGAGATAACTAGCTTTTGGGTAATCTGCATAAAGTGCTCCAACAATACTTCCCGCACTACAACCAACAATTAAATCAATAGGAATACCTGCTTGTTCAAACTCTTCTAAAACGCCAACATGAGCCATTCCTCGCGCCCCACCTCCACCTAAAACAAGAGCTAATCTGACTTCATGACAAAGAGGACAATCGGGAATAGGTTTTGGATTATCAGGAAGATGATATTTGGTTTCGCAACCGTATAACAATAAGCTTATTAAATAGATAAAAAAGCAATGATTGGATAATCTCAATCGATTCTTTATTTTTACAAATAGACATAAACTTATTGTCATAAATGATAGACCGTCTAATAAAAGCATTAATTGGAATAAGAGAGTTATGTTAGCACTAAAGACACTTAAAAAGTTACTTTTGTGTATCTTTCGTCATTTAACATATGCAAGCCTTTTCTTAATACAAATTCTTTTTATTCAACAAATTTTTAGGAGATTTTTTTACTCCTAAAGAGTTAAAATCTAAATAACTGAAAATGAGAGATAAAGAATTTATTTGAGTTTACAAAGACGCAGAAAAAATCTTAAAATGTTTTTTATTATAAAATCGATAAGTCAATAAGGAAAAATCTTAGACGTTGATTTAAAGGCATTTTAACATTTAAGGTAGAGTTTGCCATGAATAGCTTGAAAATCCAAGTGAGTGGACTAATGATATTAGTTTCTCATTTATTAGGAGTTACTATGTTACAAGCAGCAGATACTCATCCTCCCAGGCAGTGGATAGAAACTTTAGACAGTGTTGATCAAATGAAAGCGTCATTTCCTCATCGCGCTATCGAAATGACCTTTGACATCCCCTTTAAAAATACGCCATCTAAAGGACATTTGCATATTTTTACAAGTGCAACACAAACAGGAGTATTTCTTTTAAGTGCTTTGACATTGCCTTTTATTAATGAAAAAATATTAAATGAAAAAAATTACAAAACAGCATTTGAAACATACCTCGTTCCCCATGTTTTTTATTCTCCCCAACAATTTCATCGCCATCAAACGTTTTATTGCTCTCATTCTCTATTTAAAGGGAGAAAAGCCCTCTTATTTCAATACTCTTACTATGATAAGCAAAAAAAACTGTTAAAGGGGTTATCAACTGCTAGAGGAAATACTTTATACATACTTTTTTATTTGACACCCCAAATGCAATTCAATGAAACCGACTTCCAGTATTTTATCGAATCATTTGATTTATGGAATAAAAAAACTCTCTTCTAAGCCGCTGCTTTTAAGAGTTTTTGTTAAGCCAGGCTTTAAATTCAGGCAGATCTCGAATGGCATCAAACTCTCGCTTTTGAATGATGGTAGGAAGATTGGAAAGCCCTACTTGTTCAGCAGAACGAAGCCAACCTATGGCAGGCTTAGCTTCTCCCATGATCGCGTACGAGAGGGCGTTAATCAAAGCTATATCACTAGCCTGATCTTGTTGGAAAATTTGATTCCCAATTTTAACAGCCATTTCCCACTCTTGTAAACGATAAGCTAATTGTTGCAACATTTTTAAATAAGGAAGAGAAAGTTTACTTTTAATCGATATTAGCCATTCATAAGCCTGTTTATATTGCCCTTGATCAGCTAAAATGTGTGCCATATACTGAGTAGCAGTCACATAAATCACTCCTTGACTGGCTTGTTCTCTTAAAGAGACGAATTTTGAGAACGCTTCCTCTTGGTTTCCCATTCTTAATTTCTCAATAGCCTCTGCCATTTTTTTTTGTAATTTTGTGTCTGCATCCCCAGCAGTTATTTTTCGTACATCAATCCAAGAACGATAACTTTCAAAACCCATCATTAAGAAAAGCGCTCCAACGAAAAATTGTTGGATACTAAAAAAATAAAGGCAGAGAAATGCAGCTAAAACCACACTTAAAAAAAAGGCTAATTTCAATCCCTTTATTCCCAATAAACTTTCTAGTATGATTCTTAAAAGGTGACCTCCATCCAATGGTAAAACTGGTAAAAGATTAAGAAGAGTCCAAAATATGTTTACATGAATAGCGACTTCAAAAGCATATTTTATTAAGGGAGAAGAAAGTGTGTTCCAATGAGAATATACCCAATAGACAAGAAAAAATAGAACAAAGCCAGCTAAGGGGCCATTTAAAACAACTAAAAATTCCTGCCATTTCGTTAAATCTTTACCTGTTCGCCTTGTTACTCCCCCAAGACCCACTAAATCAATTTCAGCTTTTTGACCAAATGCCAGAGCTGTTAAAGCGTGACCGTATTCATGGATCAGAATAGAAATAAGGATCACAAGAGACCAGATGGCTGTTCCTATTAAAGATTGACTATTTAGCCAACCAATCATAGCAATCAAAAACCAAAAAAAAGGAAAAACACGAATTGGAATAAAACTTGAAATGGAGATCATTTTAAACTCGGGGATGAATTAGGTGATTTAGAATTCAATAATAACTGGACAGATAAACCCATATCTGCAGGGGTTTCTGCAATTAAAACTCCAGCCTGCTTGAGCGTTTTTATTTTATCAGACGCTGTTCCTTTTCCGCCTGAAACAATAGCTCCCGCATGGCCCATGCGTCTACCAATTGGGGCAGTTTGCCCTGCAATAAAAGCAGCTATCGGTTTAGAGCAAAACTGTTTAATCCATTCTGCAGCTTCTTCTTCAGCTTTTCCTCCAATTTCTCCAATGAGTAAAATAGCATCAGTCTCAGAATCGTTTTCAAAAAGCTTTAAAACATCGATAAAGTTAGTTCCATTAAGAGGATCCCCTCCTATTCCTACACAGGTTGATTGTCCCAAACCTAATTGCGTGGTTTGCCAAACGGCTTCGTAAGTCAAAGTTCCTGAGCGAGAAACAATGCCAACATTTCCTTTTTGATGGATGTAGCCCGGCATGATCCCCATTTTACACTCTCCTGGTGTAATAACACCAGGGCAATTAGGACCTATCAAGCGGCTTGTTTGACTTGCTCTCATTACCTGGCTTACTTTTAACATATCTTGAATGGGTATTCCTTCAGTGATGCAAACAATCAATTCAATTCCTGCTTCTTCGGCTTCTAAAATAGCTTCTGCAGCAAATGGTGGAGGAACAAAAATCAATGAGGCATTGCATTGAGTCTTTTGCTTCGCTTCCCAAACCGTATCAAATACCGGGAGACCGGATATTTCTTCTCCCCCTTTACCGGGTGTGACTCCTCCGACATAGGTTGGTGCATAAAGCATGCTTTGCTCTGTGTGAAAACGACCAGCTTTTCCAGTTATTCCTTGCGTAATCACTCGTGTCTGTTTATTAACCAAAATAGCCATGGATCACCTTACTGATTGTGCTAATTGAACTGCTTGTTGAGCTGCTTCTGTCAAATTTTCTGTAATTAAAATCTTTAAGCCTGATTGTTGAAGAAGTTGCTTCCCTTTTTCGACATTTGTTCCCTCCATTCTTACAATTAAGGGAATATGAATTTGTAATCCTTTAGCTGCTTCGATAATTCCTGAGGCTAACGTTTCACAATTCATAATTCCCCCAAAGATGTTAATTAAAATGGCTTTCACATTAGAATCTGATAGAATAATTCTAAATCCTTCTGCCACTTTATCTTGCGATGCCCCACCTCCTACATCCAAAAAGTTAGCAGGACGTCCTCCATGGTATTGAATAAGGTCCATTGTAGCCATGGCTAATCCAGCTCCATTGACCATACAACCAATTTCCCCTTCTAAAGCAACATAGGCAAGTTCAAATTGCTGTGCTCTTGCTTCATTATTAGACATTTGCGAAGGATCGAATAAGGTTTTCAAGTCCTCATGTTTAAAAAGAGCATTGTCATCAATTGATAACTTCGCGTCCAGCGCTAATAAATGGCCTTCCTTTGTTTCCACAAGAGGGTTAATTTCAAGAAGAGAAGCATCCGTTTCTTTAAAAGCTTTCACAAGAGATTGAATAATTGCAACCCCCTCTTGAATTTGTTTTCCCTTCCATCCCATAAAGCTTGCAATGCGAATTAGATGATAAGATCTAAATGTTTCCTCCAAAGGAATTGGAAGCATTAACAATTGATTAGGTTGTTCGTGAGCAATTTTTTCAATGTTTATTCCTCCAATAGGAGAAGCGATTAAAACACGGCTTGCCAATTCACGATTAATAGTGATTCCTAAATAGAATTCTTTTTTAATTAAAATAGCAGGGGAAATCAAAACTTGATGAGAAATCATTCCGCTAGGGCCTGTCTGTTCATTAATGATTTTTTTCCCGATGAGTTCTTGGGAAAATTCTAAGATTTCTTGCGGATTTGTCGCTAACTTGACTCCACCGGCTTTTCCGCGTCCTCCGGCATGCACTTGTACTTTGATGATAGCACTTTGCAATTGGTATTGCTTAATGATCTCTTCCACTTCTTTCGAAGAAGAAGCGATATAAAAATCAGGAACGGGAATGTTATACTTACGTAAAATTTGCTTGGCTTGAAACTCGTGTGTATTCATGATGGACCTTCATTATTCTAAAGCTGATTAGTGGTTTTATGTATAGAATTGATAGGGCAAGCCAAATTAAGATCTTCACCTTTTTCTTTTTTATATGCTAAGCTTTTTTTTACTCATCTTATACATCAAAGGAAGGATTTCAAGGCAACATGGTAATGGATTATTTTAAATCGAGCTTTGCAAAAGTCAAATTAGCTCTTTCACGTGCAAGAAACCTTCTCAGTGACAAATTAAAATCAATTTTTCAAGGAAAAATTGATGAACATACTTTAGAGCAGCTTGAACAACTTTTATACGAAGCTGATTTTGGTGTCAAAACTGCATCTGAGCTAACTGAAAAAATACGCGACTTACATCGCCAACACCCCAATTTGAAAACTGAAGATTATATTGAAGCTTTAAAACAGCAATTAATTTCTTTAGTGAGTCAATACCCTTCTAACCTCCTCGAACTTAACTCTTCACAACTGCCTCAAATTATCTTAATTGTTGGAGTCAATGGGAATGGAAAAACAACGTCCGTCGCAAAGTTAGCTTATCAATTTAAACAAAAAGGTAAAAAAGTTCTTGTTGCAGCCGCCGATACGTTTCGAGCTGCTGCCATCGAACAATTAGAGTTATGGGCTCATAAATTACATATAGAAATTGTCAAGGGTCATCCAAAAAGTGATCCTGCAGCTGTCGCTTTTGATGCAATTCAAGCAGCAAAAGCAAGAAAGTGTGATTTGGTTATCATTGATACAGCAGGACGATTACATACCAAAACACCCTTGATGCAAGAATTGGAAAAAATAAAACGTTCTTGCCAAAAAGCTTCACAAACAGGACCCCATGAAACACTGTTAGTTTTAGACGCTACGACCGGCCAAAATGCCATCGAACAAGCTAAACAATTTCATCATTTTACCCCAATTACAGGACTTATTCTGACGAAATTAGATGGAACCGCCAAAGGAGGAATCGTGATTGCCATCCAAAGAGAACTTGGCATTCCCGTCAAATTTATCGGAACAGGAGAAGGAGAAGAAGATCTTCAACCCTTCGATGTACAAACATTTGTTTCCAATCTTTTTGATTAAATATGGCATATATTACTGTTGGTTATTTTACAGAAAACACTCCTTACGAAGAAGAAATTCGTCATTTGGCTGAAAGTTTAGAACGATTTTATTTGCCAATGGATCTTGTCGCTGTCCCTACACAAGGAAGCTGGCAAGCTAATACGCAATATAAAGCTTACTTTATTAAACAAATGCTTGTCCGCCATTACCCTAAAAATATTTTATACTTAGATGCAGATGCAAGAGTTCAACAGTATCCCGCCCTATTTGATCAAATAGATGCAGATTTAGCCGTTTTTTATTGGCATAACAAAGAACTGATTAGTAGTACGCTCTACTTTGCTAATAATGCTAAAATTGCTGAGTTAATAGAAAGATGGATCACTTGTTGTTTTGAAAACCCCGATATTTGGGATCAAAAAGTTTTACAATATGTCATTCAAGAATCAAAAGATCTTAACCTGAGAATTGACATGCTTCCCCCCTCTTATTGTCAAATTTTTGATTTGATGCAACAAGAAGGAGAACCAGTCATTGAACAATTTCAAGCAAGCCGCCGTTTTAAAACTCAAATAGATTCTTCAAAGAATGAAGCTTAAAAGGCGACATATGTTGGATTAGAGCTTTTCGTTAATCCTAGATTAAATGTATTTGTCCAAGTTTTAAAATGATCCGCATAAGTTTGATCAATGCATCCCATTCCTTTTGCAATTAATTCAACTCCGATCCCAATTAGGTTTGAAGAAAAAAAGTAAAAACTTTTTTTATTTGTGATCATTTGATTAATTTTTGATGAGGAAGGATGGTTTAGTGCCAGCTGAATCATCGTAAATGTGAAGATAAAACGAAACGTTTCCTGCGTCCATTTCATGTCTTGATTTTCGAAAATATAATTAAAAATAGGCGTTGTCAAAGCATGCATTAAAGAGGCTGTTGCAGCAACACCAGAGAGGACCAACGGGCGCGTTAAATTAGCTGTCGCTCTGGAAGAATTTGTCTTGAGAATAATAAATGAAGCAGCAAATGAATAAAGAGCACTACGACAAATAGAAGGCCCAGTATTTACTGGTAACTGCATATAATAGCTCTTGATCCCATTGTGAATTAAATTTACTATCATTTCAACCTCACTCAATTCTATTTTCAAAACTTCTATTTCTGATAAATTTTTTTACACTTTACAGGTTCGGATTTCTGTTTACAACTAAAATCGCATACGCTTTTAAACACATAAAATGGGTGGAATTGAAATAGGAGCGAGAACATAGACAAAAAAATGAATCTAACTTAGATTGATTGTTTTAAATTTTCAGTAATTAGTGATTGTATGTCCCAACTAACAATTCTTATTGTCGGAGGAGCCGGATATATTGGTTCTCATGTCAACAAAATGCTAAATCTCATGGGTTATCACACTATAGTTGTCGATAATCTCAGTCGAGGATCTATAAAAACTGTTCTTCATGGGACATTTGTGCAGGGAGATCTCTGCGATCCACTTTTTCTCAATCAGCTATTCCAAAAATACACTATTGATGCTGTCATGCATTTTGCTGCATATATCGATGTTGGAGAGTCTGTCGTGAATCCAGCCAAATATTATCAAAACAATGTTGTGAACACATTGAATCTTTTAACAGCAATGGTAAAATCTCAAGTTAAAACATTTATTTTCTCCTCAACTGCAGCCATTTTTGGCTATCCTCTTTCCAATAAGATCGCTGAATCTCATCCCTGTCATCCTATTAATCCCTATGGAGAAACTAAATGGGTCGCAGAAAAGATGTTACGAGATTTTGAACAGGCTTATGGTCTTAAATATTCTTGTCTTCGCTACTTTAATGCAGCTGGAGGAGATCCTGAAGGTAAAATTAAAAATTATCAGACAAAATCTTCAAATCTCATCCCTCTCATCCTCAAAAGCCTTCAACATGAGACAAAATCTATCACTATTTATGGAACTGATTATGCAACTACTGATGGAACATGCATCAGAGATTATATTCACATTCAAGACTTAGGGCATGCTCATATTAAAGCCTTAGAACAATTATTTAATGGCTCTTCCTCTACAAGCTATAATCTTGGAAATGGAAATGGATTTAGCGTTAAAGAGGTCATCCAAACGGTGGAGAAAGTATTAAATAAAAAAGTTTCCTTCATTGAAGGAGCTCGTCGACCTGGTGACCCCCCTATATTGCTTGCAGACACACAAAAAGCAGCATCGCTATTAAATTGGCATCCTCAGTTTAGTTTAGCTGAAATGATTAAACATGCCTGGACTGCCTATCACTAGAAAAAGTTTCTAATAAATATCCCACTAAACAGCAGTTCAAAATTCCCTCATCTAAATAAAAAAATAAAATTGATCTACAATTTGGCAATACAATTTTTAAATAAAATAAAAAAAATCCTACAAATTAAATTATTATATCAAAATATTTAATTCGCATTTCAATATAAGTTGATCATGTTTTATAAAAAAATTTTATTGGATAGTAGATGAAAAATAAATTTTGAGTTTATTTGCTTGAAAAAACTTTAGGTTGTTTGCGAGTTTTCTAAATTTTTTAAGAAATATTGGATTGGATATTTTTAAAAAAAGAAAAACATCACGCGAAATGTTGAACTTATAAATAAGCCTAAAGTTCAAATTAAAAGATTTTTTTAAATACTTTTTTTCTCTTTTAAGAGATAAAGAAAAATAGATCTAAACTACAAAAATAATAGACCTACGTCTCTTTGCCTCCCAAAAAATGACCACTTTTTTATTCGATAAAGTAACAAGGTTGAAATTAAATCTTTCAAAGTGAGCAAGTTGACACTTCTTAAACATTTAATTGTTGTGTTTAACAAGAAAATATATTTATGTTTAAAAATAGCGGTCAATTATTTTTTAAGGGGTTTGTATATGAACCAACTCATCAAAAGTTTTTTTATTGCCGGCTTGCTCTGTTCTTTTATGAGTCTAGGAGCTCAATTTGACATTGGCTACAGAAGTGGGAGCCAAGAATGCCAATGCAGCTATGGGCGTAGATGTGATCCTGATTGGCATGATGGAGACAAGGGAAATCCAAGTGATCCTAATTACTCTCATCCTCACTACGATACCTATTATGGCTATCCTTCTCAAGCCAATAGCAATTCCTATAGTTACCCATCTTATGGTCAATATGAACATAGTGATGGAGGGATCAGTTTAATCAATTATAAATTTAGATGATTCCTTAAAAAAGGAATAATCAAACCTGGACCGGACGCATAACCCGATTCAGGTAAGTCGATGTTGACTTACCTAAGGTAGCAACATCGATATCTTAAGGCAATCCTATAAATTGCCAACGACCCGAAAAGAAGAGAGTAAAATTTCTTTCTTTTTGGGTTTTTTATTTATGAAAATATCCTGTCAATTAAATGCTTTGTTTCGTGAAAGAGTTCAAAAACAACAAATCCACCGAGCAAGACCAGTGACACTTTGCCTCCAGGTAATTGCTGGTTCGTCTCTAATCTTTGTCGATAACGCCCAATCCAAGTCATTAAAATGGGAAGAAGTCCTAATAAAAGAGCAACTCCAAATCCCCCTGCATAATCTAAAGCAATTAAAAAGATATGAGGGTAACTCACAGAAATGAGGAGAGGAAAAGCAAAGATAAGTAAAGCTAAAAGCATTTTGCCTTTGATATTTTTATGAATATTCAAACCATCTGCCAAAAAATCTCTTAAACCTAACGTTACACCTAAAAAAGAAGTAATCAGAGCAAAAAAAGCAAAAGCTTGCCCTAAGTAATAAACAGCAGGATTATGAATAAAATTTTTTAAAGGATGAACAGCATTATTCCCATTTTTCAAAGCTTCTATGAGTCCTCCTGCGCCTTCTTTAGGCACAATACCTAAGATAAGTCCTTCCCAAATAATATAAGCGATTAATGGAATAAAACTTCCGATTAAAATTGATGTTCGAATGGCTTTAGCATCGTGATGCAAATAACTCGCAAGCGTTGGAATAATTCCTTGATAAGCAAAGGATGTAAAGGCAATAGGTAACACCATTAAAGAATAAGACCAATTGTAATCACTCAAAAAATTTAGGTCGACATGACGAACTCCTAATAAAACAAATCCTAAATAAGACAAAGCAAGGCCTATAATAAGCCATACATTTAAACGACCCGCCCAAGCGGTAGGAATTAAAATAAGAGGGGAAAATAAAAGAACAAAAATAATTGGTCCTAGCCAATCTGGAATTGTAGATTGAGAAAACTCTACAACAATATTGCCGCAACCAACCATATAGGCAATCGTTAAACAATAGAATAAGAATAAATAAACAATCCAAGCAAAATAACGCCCTCCTTTTCCAAGCGTTTTTTCAGCCATAGTAATGATGTTCGATTCCCCTTTAATCCATTGAGAAACCTCTAAAAATAAAAGGCCTGTACTAGCCATGAAAAGCCAACATAATACATAAATAGCAAGAGAGGGAAAAAAGCCTGCCAAACTTGTTAAAACTGGCAAAGCCAGCATTCCTCCTCCAATCGATGTTCCTGCGACAAGCAATGAGCCGTTTAAGATACTACCTTTCTGATGATCCATGATTCATTTCACTAATTAAATTCATAATATTTATTTTTTACTCAACTGTCACAGATTTTGCCAAATTGCGAGGATGATCAATATCTGCTCCTCTTTCTTTGGCTATATAATAAGCTAATAATTGGGTTACAACAGTTGTTAAAATACTTGCTAGCTCATCAATGACTTGGGGAATATAAATAACATCATCCGCGATTTTTTCTATTGCCTTCTCCTGCTCTTCAACAATCGCAATGATTTTTCCATGCCTTGCTTTAATTTCCATTAAGTTGCTAAGTAGTTTTTCAAATGTTTGACGGTTAGCACAAAGAGCGACAGTAGGGCAATCTTCATTAATAAGCGCAATCGGTCCATGCTTCATTTCACCCGCTGCATAACCATTGGCATTAATATAAGAAATTTCTTTTAACTTAAGCGCTCCTTCTAAACTTGTCGGAAACATATAACGTCGTCCAAGATAAAAAAAGTTGTCAAACCCAGCATATTTTTTTGCAATTCTCTCAATCGCGATTGATTGATCTAAAACCATTTGTACTTGGTCTGGAAGCTTTAAAATAGCCTCTAAAAAATCCTGCCCTTCTCCTTTGCTCATATGACGCATCCGAGCTAAAAGAAGAGTAAATAAGGCAAGAACAACAACCTGACTAGTAAATGCTTTGGTGGAGCAAACTCCAATTTCAGCACCCGCTTTCAAAAAAATGGTCTCATCGGCCTCTCTCGTTAATGTAGAGCCTTGTACATTACATAACGCTAATACACGAGCTCCTTTTGCCTTGACTTCTTTAACGGCTGCGATTGTATCGGCAGTCTCTCCTGATTGGCTAATAGCAATGACAAAAGTTCCTGGAGGAACAACAGGATTTTTATAACGAAATTCAGAAGAAATTTCTACTTGTACAGGAATCCGCGCCTTATCTTCAATTAGGTAAGCAGCGACACAGCCAGCATGCCAAGAAGTTCCACAAGCCAAAATCAAAATACGTTCAACCGTTAACAAATCAGTCATATTGAAATCGAGTTCTTCAAATAAAGCTGTTCCATATTCAGGCAGGATACGAGAAAGCAACGCATTTCTAATCGCTTGGGGTTGCTCATAGATTTCTTTAAGAGTAAAGTGTTCGAAAGAACCTTTTGAAATTTGCTCTAAATCCCCTTCAATGAGTTGGCTTTCTTTAGTGATTTCATGATGGATATTGTAAACTTGTTGACTTCCTGCTTTAATTACAGCTATTTCAGAGTTAGACAAGTAAATTGCTTGACGAGTGTAAAAAGCAAAGGCATTAGGATCTGACGAAACAAAAGCTTCATTGTTTCCAATTCCAATCACTAGAGGACATTCATGAGCAATCGCAATGATCTGATCTGGGAAATCTTTGTGAACGACAGCAACTGCATAAGCTCCCTTTAATTCAATGACTGTTTGTTGAACAGCATTGAGTAAATCTCCTGCATAATGGTGAGCAATCAAATGAGCAATGACTTCCGTATCAGTATCTGAAACGAAATGAATTCCCTTTTCAATTAATTTTTTTTTCAAAATATCGTAATTTTCAATAATTCCGTTATGTACGACTGCAATTGACTTAACATGATCAAAGTGAGGATGTGCGTTTGCTTTAGTCACAGCACCATGTGTAGCCCAACGCGTTTGTGCAATAGCCATCTTAGGAGCTAAATGCATCTGCAAAACTTCTCGCTCAAGCGAGGCTACTTTACCGACTTCTTTACAAGCGACGATTTGCCCATTTTCTACTCCGGCTAATCCTGCGGAATCATATCCCCGATATTCAAGCTTTTTAAGTCCATCTAATACCATTTTGATGGGATCTTTTATTCCCACATAACCAAATATTCCACACATACTGTTCCCTTTTTCTCAATGGTATAATTATGAAACTGACAAACCAATTTCTTCTTGCACAATGTCAGCAATTTGATTTGCCAATTGAATGACTTGTTTATATTTTGGCCCTTCAACCATCACTCGACAAGTATTTTCTGTTCCCGAATAACGAACTAAAACTCTGCCTGAATTTCCAAGAATTTCTTCCACTTGTGCTACCACTTCTTTCAATCGTTCGATGGAATCTAAAGAGGGTTTAGAAGACACCTTAATATTTAAACATGTTTGAGGGTAGCGTTGCACAAATGACGCCAAATCGGATAACTTAGAATCTGTTTCGATCATAATACGCAATACTTGAAGAGCGCAAACAAGCCCATCGCCAGTTGTATTGTGATCTAAAAAGATGACATGACCACTTTGTTCTCCACCTAAGTTAGCATCGTATTTGAGCATATCTTGAATGACGTAGCGATCTCCCACCTGAGATTTGATTACTTCAACACCCAAACATTCCATAGCTTTAATAAAACCCAGATTACTCATGACTGTTCCAACGACACGATTATTTTTTAGCAGCTTTTGCTTAAACATATCGCGGGCACAAATCGCTAACATGGTATCCCCATCAACAATTTGAGCATTTTCATCAATCATCACAACTCGATCTGCATCACCATCCAAAGCAATTCCTACATCAGCTCGATTATCAATCACAGCCTTTTGAGCAGTTTCAGGATGCATAGATCCACACTGGCTATTAATATTCAAGCCATTTGGAGTCACTCCACAAGTAAATACCGTAGCATCTAATTCTTTAAATACCAGAGGTGCTACTTTATATCCGGCTCCGTTCGCACAATCCAAAACGATTTTTAAATTTTTTAGTGAAATTTTTCTTGGGAATGTTGCCTTCACAAACTCGATATAACGTCCATCTGCATCAATAATTTTTGTGTTTTTGCCAATATCATCATCAGCAGGAAGTTCTTCATCGAAATGATTTTTTGCTATCATTGCTTCCATTTCAGCTTCCCACGAATCAGGCAGCTTAAATCCTTGTGAATCAAATAATTTAATCCCATTGTCGTAATAAGGATTATGAGAAGCAGAAATTACAATTCCTGCGTCGGCACGATAAGCACGTGTAATAAAAGCCACACCTGGTGTAGGTAAAGGACCAACCATTAAAGTATCTACCCCCATCGAACAAAGCCCAGCAATCAAGGCATTTTCAAAAACATAGCAGGACAGACGCGTATCTTTACCAATAACTACCCGAGATTTACCTAAACGACTTAATAATTGTCCCGCTGCTCGACCCAATGCTAAGGCAATTTCTGGAACCATGGGACTTTTATTTGCTCGTCCTCTAATTCCATCCGTACCAAATATTTTGAATGGTCTTTTTAACTCCACTCTTCCACCTAACCTAAAAATTATTATTCTATTAATAAATTTATCTATAAAATCCTCAGTAAAAATACCTTTTTTTTTATGGATAAGCAAGCGATTCCTTATAAAATATCTTCTTGTTAATCTAGAAAATTAAAAAATAAATACCCCTGCTAATGTATAGCTTTGCTTATGAATGAAAATAGATTTTTGAATTAGACCTTAAAGCAACTTTAACTTAACTCAAATAATGAAGTTATTTGCTTAGAAATCAATTTTTTTAATGAGAATTAGTTTAGATGGCTATAAAAAGCATCAGAGAAGCCGAAATAGAATTTTCAATAAATGATATTTTTAAAATTTTAAGTGCTTGAAAATGAAAAAGTTAATTTTTTAATATAAAAGTAATGTCTTTTGTAACGAAATTTGTTCGATTAAAATAAACTTTTATACAAGAGTTCTATTTTTGCTAATTTAAACTTAAAAAAATTTAACAATTAGTCATGTAAGAAAGTAAAAGAAAGATTGACTTTTTCAGTTTATTTAAATAAAGTTATACTTAAATTTTTCTCATTGAATCTCATCATTTTTGCAAAGACATTAGACAATTTATTTTTAAATTTCTTTGAAGGGGAATTCTTATCCAATAGATATTGAGAATGTTACAATTTTCAGGAGCTAATCTTTCGTGCAACCTAAGACCTATTTCGCTAAAGACCATGGAATTGATCCTGCTCTTATTGATCGCGATGCACTTTATGTTTTAGAAAGGCTAAGACACGCTGGATTCACCGCTTATTTAGTCGGTGGAAGTGTGCGAGATCTTTTATTAAAACGAGTCCCTAAAGATTTTGATATTTCCACTTCTGCTCGACCCGAACAAATTAAAGCGATATTTCAAAGGCAGTGTATTTTAATTGGAAGGCGATTTCGTTTAGCGCATATTCGTTTTGGTCATAAAATCATTGAAGTATCTACATTTCGTACCGGCGAGAACGATAGCGGTCTTATTCTTCATGATAATGAATGGGGCACTCCTGAAGAGGATGTTTTGCGCAGAGATTTCACTATTAATGGGCTTTTTTACGATTCTTCCAACCATTCAATTATTGATTATGTCAATGGATGGGAAGACGTCCAAAAACATTTGTTGCGTACAATCGGTGAACCTGAAAAACGATTTAAGCAAGATCCAGTACGTTTGTTAAGACTTTTAAAATTTCATGCTCGTTATAACTTCAAAATAGAAGAACAAACAGAGCAAGCCATTCATGTCTGCCGAATAGAAATCACAAAAAGTTCTCCTGCCAGAATTTTAGAAGAAATTCTTCGTATGCTAGAATCAGGAGCTTCGGCTCCTTTTATTAAACTTTTGGCTGAATATGGAATCTTAAATATTTTGTTTCCTAGTCTCACACAGCTTTTAAAAACAACTTACGGAAAAACAATTTTTCATTATTTAACTTGTGCGGATCAGCTGTATCAACATAAAGGTAAAAATGTATTAGATCGAGCTATTTTAACAGCTTGCCTACTTTTTCCTGTTTTAGAACGTGAATTAGACAAACACTATTTGAGTAAAAAACAAACTCCGCACATCGGAGAAATTACTCTTGTTGCTTCCTCTCTTGTTAAAGAGATTTTGATTCAATCTTTTTCTCATTTTCCAAGGCGAATTACCTCAACGATGTTATCCATTTTAGTTGCTCAGTATCGTCTAACTCCCTTGAGTGGAAAAAGGCATTATCGAGAAAAATTGTTTCGCCAAAAGGATTTTGAATTAGCATTAAAGTTTTTCAAGTTAAGGGCTCTTGTTAATGAAAAATTAGTGGAGACATATTCTTCCATTCGCGATCAATATCGTCAATTCGTGCGACATGGAGAGAGACGTCATCACAATTATCATGGCCGGCCTGCTCATTCCCCTCATCAGGTTATATCTCATGACCGCGCAGCCACTTAATCAGGTTATCTATCCTCCTCAAGGAGGGCCTCCAATCTATTATCGTGGATCTGACTTATCAGAGGGAGCTAAACCAGCCATTGTTTATTTTGCCCTTTCTGCTGAAGCCAGCCTCTATGAAGATCCTTTTAATCAACCCGTCCTCCCTTGGATAGAACAAGGCTTTCGCGTTTTTTCTTGGGATCTCCCTTTTCATGGACCCCACCTTGATCACCATGCAGCTATGCATAGTTGGGCAAAAGAGCTTTCGAACAATCCCCTTTTTATTGATCAATTCATTGAAATTTGCAAAAAACATCTGCAATTTTTAATAGATCAAAAATGGGTAAACTCACATTCTATTGCTGTTGCTGGGTTATCAAGAGGAGGATTTATCGCTACTCACTTGGCTGCCAAAGCCAACTTTATTAAAAAAGTTCTAGGTTTTTCACCCATGACGCAAGCACCAGAAGTAGAAGAATTTAAACACACTAATTTACAAAATCAAGAGGCTATTAGTCTCACTAAATTAGTTGACCAGCTTACACACACTACTCTTCGCTTTTACATTGGCAATCATGATAAACGAGTCCAAACAAGTTCTTGCTATCAGTTTATTCAAACTTTGAGTGATAAAATCTATGAAAATGGTCTGAGATCTCCACCCGTAGAACTGATTATTTACCCATCAATTGGGTTTAAAGGTCATGGAACTCCATCAACTATTTTTGAAAATGGATCAAAATGGATCATTACTCAATTAACCAATTAAGAGATTTTATTTAATGTCTGTTTACTATTCCGTTGTCATTCCTTTAAAAAATGAAGAGAGCAATATTGAGGAACTCATTCAAGAATTAGAACCTGTCATGAATCAACTCAAGGAAACTTGGGAATTGATTTGTATTGATGATGGTTCAACAGACAATACAAAGGCTATTTTAAAAAAATTAAACGAAGAAAAAGGTTATTTACGATCTATTTTTTTTAAGAAAAATTATGGGCAATCCAGTGCTTTTGAGGCAGGATTCAAAGCAGCTCAAGGAAAATTTATCATTACGCTAGATGGAGATAGGCAAAATGATCCAACAGATATACCTAAATTGATTAAAGAAATTAACACTTGTGACCTCGTCTGCGGGATTCGTCTTAACCGTAAAGACTCTTGGAGCAAACGGATAATTTCCAAGGGAGCTAATTTTGTCAGAAGTCGCCTTTGTGGGGATGGAATGCGAGATACGGGTTGTTCATTAAAAATTTATCGAGCTTCCTGTTTTCAAAAAATTAAAATGTACAATGGAATGCATCGTTTTTTACCGGCATTATTTAAAATTGAAGGATTTGAGATTAAACAAATCCCTGTTAATCATCGAGAACGTTTAAAAGGAAAAAGCAATTACAACTTTTTTAATCGTTCTTTAAATACTGTTTCTGATCTGTTAGCTGTCTGTTGGATGAGAAAAAGACACCTTCATTACCAAATTGAAGATGACTTCTCACCAAAAAATTAAAAAGGGATTTTGTGGAAGATTGGAGAACATTTTTATATCCTCTTGGATTTTTATCTTCGATAGCTTTTGGAGCACGTTTTATTGTCCAATGGCTCCAGAGTGAAAAGCAACATAGAAGTGTTGTGACGCCACTCTTTTGGTATTTGTCTTTAACAGGAAATACTTTATTAGCTATCCACAGTTTTATTCAAATTCAATACCACATTTGTCTCGTTCAAGTCTGTAATGGTGTGATTTCCTGGCGCAATCTCAATTTAATGCACCCTTATCGTCGACAATTTACCTTTCAATCTGTCCTAAAATATTTAGGAATTGCATTTGTTTTAACAACACTCGCTTTTTTTGCTCAGGATTATTTTCTAACGCAAAATGGAAGCTGGTTTCGCGTTCCAAAAGCTCCCTGGCAATCTCATCCTCAAGTGGAGAATTCGTTATGGTGGCATAGTTTGGGAACTATTTCTTATTTATTGTTTTCAAGTCGGTTTTGGGTTCAATGGTGGCTAGCTGAAAAATCTCATTCTAGCGAACTTCCCACTTCTTTTTGGTGGTTAAGTTTGAGTGGAGCTATCCTTTCTATTGTCTACTTTTCACATATTCAAGATAGCGTCAATTTAATTGGCCCTTTAATTGGAATGGTTCCTTATATTCGAAATTTAATGCTATTGAAAAACACTAAAATAGCGGCTGCAAAATGAAAAATTGTTTTATTTTTGCCGGGGAAGCAAGCGGGGATTTGCATGGTAGTCGCTTGATGCGTACCTTGAAAGAGCAATTCATTTTTTCCTCTTTAAATGGGGTTGGAGGCCCTCTTATGCGCCTCGAAGGTCTTGAAGTTCTTTACCCCATGGAAGAATTTCAAGTCATGGGTTTCACAGATGTATTAAAAGCTTTTCCAAAGCTCTACAAACTATTTTATGCTATTCGAAAACATATCCTTAAAACAAATCCTTCCTGTGTGATTCTTATCGATTACCCGGGATTTAATTTGCGACTTACTAAATCTCTACGCAAAGGTGGATACAAAGGAAAGATTATTCAATTTATCTGTCCTACTGTTTGGGCCCATGGCAAAAAACGTATCGATACAATGGTTAAACATTTGGATTTACTTTTAACCATTTATCCATTCGAAGCTGCATTTTTTTCCCATACCCCTTTAAAAGCACGTTATGTGGGTAACCCGCTAGTTGAAACTGTCAGCAATTATCCCTATAAAGAAAATTGGAAATCTATTTGCGGAATCCCTCACAGTCAAAAATTATTAGCCATTTTTCCAGGAAGCCGAATCGGTGAAATTCAAAGGCATCTTCCTCAGCAACTAGAAGTTGCTCAATTATTAATAAAAAATCATCCTTCAATTCATTTCGCTATTTCCTACTCAGACGACCGCCTTCTCTCTTTTATAAAAACCCACATTCATAACACTTCTCTACAAATGGGCCTAAACATTCATTTAGTTCCCCGCTCTTTTAGCTATGAACTAATGAAAGACTGTCATTGTAGTTTAGCCAAATCAGGCACGGTTACCTTAGAACTCGCTCTCCATCAAAAACCGACTGTTGTGCTTTATACCTTAACGCAATTAAATTATTTATTAGCCAAGTATTGGATGCATTTAAATCTTCCTCATTATTGCATTGTCAATATTTTACTAGGACGAACTGTATACCCTGAATTTATTGAAAAAAAACTCGATATTTATCAAATCTTTAAGCAAATCGAAAAATTATTTATTAATCAAGACCACTATGACAGCGTTATCGGAGATTGTGCCATTTTACGCCAGCAATTGGGAGATGGTATAGCTTCCAGCCTTGCAAGTCGAGAGATTCAGGAGCTATTAAATGCTAAAAAAACTTAAACAAGGGTGGAAAAATTTCTCTTATCGATGCTTTGCTTTTCTTATTGCGACAATAGGTAAAGCCTTAATTCGTATTTTGTTAGCCACATGTCGTTGGAAAGTTCATGGACTAGAAAAATATATTAAAATTGCCGAAAAAGAAAAATGCATTGTCATGTTTTGGCATAATCGATTAGCGCTTGCTCCTTTTATCCTTTATCACTTGACTCCCCAATTTATTTACGCCGCTTTTATTAGTAATAGTCGAGATGGAGAATTAATTGGAAGAATTGTTCGCTCCTATAAAACAGGCAGAGTCATTCGAGTTCCTCATCATTCCCGACATGAAGCACTACGTGAAATGATTCGACACGTTAATTTTAAAAAATCTATCGCTATTATTACACCAGATGGGCCTAGAGGACCTCGCTACAAAATGAAACCTGGAATTGCTTTGGCAGCCATTGAAACTGGTGCCTATGTGTTCCCTTTGAATTGGATGGCAACTAGCTTTTTTACATTCAAAACTTGGGATCAATTACGACTTCCCAAACCCTTTAGTACAATTGAATTTTTTTTTGGTGAGCCTATTAAATTTAGTTCAGATGTTCCTCTGAATATTGCTCAAACCTATCTTCAAAAATCTCTAAAAGAATAACATATATACAATGCTCAAGGATAATGAGCATTGAAGAAACAAATTGAATGACACAAATTATAAAGTTTCGACATTTAATTCTTGTTTGAGCTGGGAAATAAAATTATTCTGAACAAGTTCAATAGCCCCATTAATCCCATTAAGCATGGCTTGGGAGGAAGATTTACCATGACATTTGACAACGACACTGTCAATGCCACAAATGATAGCTCCGCTATACTCTTCATAGTCAAATTCATCGTGAAGTTGCTTTAAAATAGTTTCTGCTTGTTGTTGAGGAATATCTTTTAAACTATGTTTGAGTTGCTTTAAAAGAAATACTGAAACACCTTCAGAAGTTTTGAGAAGAACATTTCCTGTAAATCCGTCTGTAACAAGTACATCGACACAACCCTCAAAAACACCTCTTCCTTCAACATTACCAATAAAATTCATTTTACTTTTAGTTTTTAGTTGTAAATCTTGAAGTAACTGATAGGCTCGTCTGATTTCTGAAGTTCCTTTTTTGGATTCTAAGCCAATATTCAATAAACCAACTTTTGGCTTTTCAATTCCTAAACAACAACGTTGATAGGCTGCTCCCATTTGAGCAAAGCAAACTAAATGACGAGCTTTGCAGGAAACATTCCCTCCCACGTCAATGACAACGACATCCCCTCTTTCTGTTGGTAATGTAGCAAGCAAAGCAGGCCTCTTAATTCCCGGCAACATCGGAATTAAAAGAGTCGCTCCCGCTATCAAAGCTCCTGTATTACCTGCAGAAACAAAACCATTTAAACGTTTTTTTCGGATTAATCTTAGGCCAGTGACCAGGGAAGATTTCTTTTTTTCCCGGACGGAAATAACTGGTTCATCGTCCATTTCAATGACGTTAGAGACTAGATGAATTTCAATTCGGCAAGGAGACTGGGACAAAAAAGAGGAAAAAACAGAATTTTCTCGAATTTTAGCGACAACAGGTAGAGTAGCTAACACAACAAAAATGACATTTCTCTGTTTTTGTGCAGCTAAATAAACAGCTTCAAAAAGAGTAATGGGAGAGCTTTCGCTTCCCATTAAATCAATTCCAATACGCAAGCTTATCACTCTTCAAGAGTTTATTGAGCTTCCTGGGTTGTAGGAGTTCGGTCAGCATATGTTCCACAAGCTTTGCAACTGCAGTGAGGAAGACGCGCTGTTCCACAATTACTACAAATAGAAAGGCTCTTTGGTTTTTTTGCGTGATGAGCACGTTTCGAATTTTTACGTGCATTTGACAAACGGTTACGTGGCACTGCCATGGTTAAAGTCTCCTGATCAATTAAACTTATTCTTTCCAATCGAGATTAGCAAAGGGTTGGTACCCATCTTCAATATCTTGCTCATCTTCGGAAGGCTCTTTTAAATATTTTGATACTTCTTGACGTCTTGGACAATTTCCTTCTTCACATTCAGCAAAAGCAGGAACTTCAATTAAAATTGTCTCACGCAAAAGATCTTTAAAATTATAAATGGCCCCTTTAACTTCCGCTAAGGGTTCACTGTGATAAAAATTATCTATTTCAATATTGACTGGAACAGCTTCATTGCAAATTGAACAGCTCATTAAAGCTTGAGCTCGAATTTTCCAATTTAATATCAGTTCATCATCTGCCTTATAAGCTACACCAGTTAATTCAATATTCTTTTTAAAACTCAAGTCTTTTTCATGAATATCAATAAAATCAGGGAAAAGGCTTTCATGAATTATTTTTTCATGACCGTCTCTCAATTGATCTACAAAGATCTTAAACTGATCATCCATATTAACTTTTCCCTTAGAAATAAAGGAACTCATTCTAAATGAGTTTTATTTTTTTTGCCAATATATTCTACTTGGATTTCATCTAAATCATGCCTTTCCGAAACGAAAAATTTAATCCCAATACCTTATTTATTTTTTAACTTTGTGTCAGAGATAAGGGGGATAAAAAGGCTAATAAAATTCTTAACATCGCCAATATTGCCCCTCTAGTCAATTTTATTTTTTACTAGTCAATAACCTTTTAATCGCTTAATCTTTGTTCTAGACTTTTTAAAATTAACGCAATATTAATGCGAACTCTGTGTTCGCCTAGTAAATTAGATACAATCCTGGTTTACAGAGATAACTCAGATGACCAGCAAAAGCTAACATTATTTATAAAAAGACAAAGACAATCCGTTTCTAAATTTAGCTCTTTCGGAAACTCGGCTGCTCTGGATAAATAGAGATTTTGAATAAATTTGTAATCAAAATGGGAGCCCTAGACTACCAAACAGGATAAACTTCTTTAAAAACCTTGCTTAATCAATGATTTTGAACGGGTTTGGAACAATTTAGTAACAAAAAAGTCAAAAACAAAAAGTGAAGTTTTGAAAAAGTTTTTAGAAAAGTACCCAGACACTTGAATGAGATAAAATTTTTGCTTCTAGTTCTGAAAAAATTTTAAAGTTATGAGAAGAAAAATTTCAAGATTTTCTCCTATTAAAAATTGTATGAATTAGCAGAAAGATGAGACAAATAGAAACGTGAACCTGTCTTTCGTCATAAAGACCAAGGTAACGACATGCACGAAATTTTACTTAACATTGAATCTAAAGAAACTCGCTATGCCCTGCTAAAAAATGGCGAGTTACGCGATCTCGTCGTCGAACGTAAAAAAGAGCGGCAGCTAACAGGTAATATTTATCGCGGTCGAGTCAAAAACATTCTTCACAATATCCAATCTGCTTTCATCGACATTAATGAAGGAGAAAATGGATTTATCCATATCTCTGATATCATTGAAAATACCAAAAAGTTTGAACAACTTTTTGATATGGACTTCGACCTTGACTACGATATTAAAGCTTTAAATGAAAAAGAACAGCAAAATTTAGACATTGAACAAGTCATGAAACCGGATCAACCAGTCCTAGTTCAAGTTGTCAAGGAACCGATTGGCTCAAAAGGAGCTCGGTTAACTTCAAATGTTTCTATCGCAGGCCGTTATTTAGTTTTACTTCCTAACTCTTCTCATCGCGGAGTTTCTCGCAAAATTGAAGATCGAGTTGCTCGTGAAAGACTAAAAAAACTCATTCGCGCTTTTGAAATGCCACAAGACATGGGCCTAATTTGCCGAACAGCTAGTGCTAGTGCTACTCAAGAAATGCTCATAGCCGAAGCTCATGACCTTTTGCATAACTGGCAAACAATCATGGAAAACTTTAAAAAAGCAACAGAACCAACTCTTTTATACGCAGAATCTGATCTTATTAAAAAAGCCGTCATTACCGCCATAGACAAACGTTATGACCGCGTTTTAGTTGATGATTATGCCACCTATCAAACTTGTAAACGGCTTTATAGTCGTTATGCCAGCGAACATGCTTTACGAATCGAGTATTATCGGGATAAAGTTCCCATGTTTGAACGTTTTAACGTAGAGCGAGAAATTGAAAAAACCTTACGAAGAAAAATTTGGCTTCCTAGCGGCGGATATCTTTACTTTGATCGTACTGAAGCCATGTACACAATTGATGTTAACTCAGGCCGCAGTAATAATAACAAAACTGATGTGGAAGAATCTTTAGTTAGAATTAATTTAGAAGCAGCTGAAGAAATTTCTAGACAATTACGATTACGCAATATTGGTGGATTAGTCATCTGCGATTTTATCGATATGCGTCTAAGAAAAAATCAACGACGTGTTCTAGAAAGATTAAAAGATTGTATGAAAGAAGATTCTGCTAAATGTACAATTTTGGGAATGAGTGAATTCGGCTTAGTGGAAATGACCAGACAGCGCAATAGAGGCTCCTTATTGCAAACTATTTTTACTGGCTGTCCCTACTGTGCTGGTAGTGGTATCATCAAATCTCATGAAAGCTTATCTATCGAAATCGAACGAGCTTTCAAAAAAATTGTCGCTTATCACGAACAATTTGCTCTCAAACTTGTCGTTCATCCTGAATTAGATCGGTATTTAAATATTATTGATAAACAATATTTGTTCAGGCTGGCAACCGACTATAATGCACATCTTTCTTGTGAAGTCGATGATCGCTTACACCTCAATGAATACCAATTTTATTCGACAATTACCAATAAACGAATCGAGGTTTAATTGGGTATGGTCAAACCGATCGTAGATCTTGCTAAGTATCTTGAGAAAGGAATCCTAAAGCCCCCATTCGCAGCAATTATTGAACATTTTCATGATAGTTATTTACTAGCAACTAAACATTCCTGCTCCCTTGAAACAAGCCATCGCTTATTTATGCAATTATTTGAGCTGGCCATGCAACAAAGTGAAAATCCTTATCAATTCGAAATTTTTCACCAATCTATCCGCTCACCTTTTGATTATTATCAATTTGGACTAGATTTCATTCGTCCTCTCATCAATTTTGAAAAGTCGACTGTTTTAGGCCGTGAACAACTTGCCAAGATTTATCAACAGATGGCGCAAGGGGATAATGTTATTTTGTTAGCGAACCACCAAACAGAACCCGATCCTCAGATATTAAGCTTAATGCTTGAAAATATTGATAAAAAGTTAGCAACAGAGATGATCTTTATTGCGGGTCATCGCGTTATAAGCGACCCTCTTGCTATTCCCATGAGTATGGGCCGTAATTTATTATGTATTTATTCAAAAAAACATATCTCCCATCCTCCTGAGAAAAAAACCCAAAAAGTTTCTCATAACCAGCGAACGATGAGAAAAATGAGCGAATTGCTCAGCGAAGGAGGACGCTGTATTTACGTGGCTCCAAGTGGAGGCCGGGATAGACGCAATTCTGAAGGACAGATTACCATAGCCCCCTTTGATCCGCAAAGCCTTGAAATGTTTTGGTTAATGGCTCAGCAAGCAGACCATCCCACTCATTTTTATCCCCTTTCTCTTCACACATATGATCTCATGCCTCCTCCTAGACACGTTGAAAAAGAATTAGGAGAAAAAAGAACCGCTCAATTTACTCCTGTCCACCTAGCATTTTCTTCAGAAATAGACATGGAACATTTTTCAGAAAGCGAACATCTCGATAAAAAAACGAAAAGAGACAAACGAGCAGAATTTATTTGGAAAATTGTCCGAAGAAATTATGAGCTTTTTAACTAGCTAATCATTCAGTTCTAGAAATGATAACCCCTCAATACATGAACTGGAATTGGGCATTGACCTGGAACAACATATTCAAATAAATGAAATTGATTATAGTGTTCAATTGAGTTTATCAAATCCTAAAGAAGAAGATTTAGAGAAGGTCGTGAAGTCATTAAAAGATGTTTTCAAGCTCTGACAATGCTTAAAAAAAGAAAAATGGTTAAAAATCGATTATGACATTCAAAAATTCTCTAAAAAACAACTAAAAAGCTGGGATGAAGAGTCTTCTAATCTCGATTTATGCTTGTTTGACAAAAAGTATAATCAATAGCTTTTGCAAGGTTTAATAATTTGTTTAAACTTAACCGGACTAATTGTTTAAAATTTGCCCAGAAAACTTCAATTGGATTTAAATCAGGCGAATAGGAGGGAAGAAATAAAATTTTACATCCGGCTTGTTCAATCAGATATCTGGTTTTTTTAGACTTGTGAAAAGGTGCATTATCCATAATAATCACCTGTCCAGTTTTAAGCTCTGGAATTAATATTTTTTCTAACCATGTATTAAACAAGATAGKATGACACGTCCCTGTATAGCAAAAAGGAGCAAAAATTTTAGATTGGCATTTAGCTGCTATAAAGCTTTCCCTTGCAAAACGATGACCATATACTGCTGAATAAACTTTCTCTCCTCTAAAAGCTCGCCCACGATGACGTTGCAGACATTCATTGATTCCACTTTCATCAAGATAAACACGATCTTCTCATGCTATCTTTTCTAATTCTTTTTTAAACTCCTCACGTTTTTTCTCATCTCTTTCTTTGT
>NZ_BASL01000710.1:0-6008 GCF_000648255.1 Candidatus Protochlamydia sp. R18
ATGCCATGGCTGCTAGATTTTATTAATTTCATTATCAATGATTTGCCTGAGGATTTAAATGCACAAGTTACTTGTTGTGAGAAAGATGAATTGGAAGTGGCTAAACTTGAAGTAGATGAGCTATGGAGTTTTGTAGGAAATAAGAAAAATGATCAGTGGTTATGGCTTATCTTGCATAAAAAAAGTCGTCAAGTGCTTGCTATGCAAGTGGGTCCTCGAGATAAAAAAACCGCTGAGCTTCTTTTTGCAAAACTACCCGAATCATTAAAAAAAAAGCCCTCTATTTCACTGATAAATTTAATGTCTATTATGAAACCATTCCTTGGAGTCAACATCAACCAGTTAGCAAGCAATCTGGTCAGACAAGCTACATTGAAAGATTTAATTGTACTCTCAGACAAAGATGTGCAAGACTTGTAAGGAAAGCACTTTCATTTTCTAAAAAACTAACTAATCACATTGGGTTAATAAAATACTTTATTTGTGATTACAATAGGCAATTGAGAGCCTTACCTATTTAGCACTACCCAAAATTATAGCCCGCTGTCCCTCTGCCGCTGGCACTTAAGCCTACTCCAGTAATTGAATTAAGAAGTCGATTGACTCCCAGTTCTCCTCCAATGGCACCGGCCATGGCAAAATCCATACTTTGTTTAGAGCTAAGGCCATATTGGCGTCCCCAGTTATCGGCTGCCGATTCCATATGTCTCACAGATTATCGGAGTTATATTCGCTTTTCTGTTGAGATAATCAAGTTTTAATCAATGAAGCGATTAAATTAGCAAAGAAAGTTAATCCAGCAAGCGATTTATCTGTTTTGGATTTCGTTCAAGACGTTCTTCTATTTAAAAATCCGCCTAGTTTAAATCAAAAGCAAATTGATGATCGAAAATATTTTATTATGCGTTTTCAGCAATTATCCGCGCCTATTGCAGCAAAGGGAATAGAGGATACTTTTTTTTATCGTTTCTATCCTTTAAGTTCGTTAAATGACCTGGCCAATTCGGTATCGACGTCAGCCATTTTCATCGCATCAATCAAATGAGACTACAAAATTGGCCTCATAGCTTATTGACAACCTTCACTCATGATGCTAAACGAAGTGAAGATGTTCGAGCGAGGATTAACGTATTATCGGAAGATCCTCAAGAGTGGAATTTAATGTTGAACCGTTGGTATAAATTTAACCATCTCTCGCAAAGCGAACTACATCAAAAAGAGTTAGATCGCAATGAGGAATATCTTTTATATCAAACACTTATTGGAACTTGGCCTATTTATGAAATGGATGCTAATGCTTTGGTACATTATTGCCATCGGATAGAATTTTACATGATAAAAGCATTAAGAGAGGCTAAAATTCATATCAGTTGGATTAATCATCAAGTCGATTATGAAAATAGCGTTAGAAATTTTATTCAAAGAATTTTGTCACCAGATAGTCTATTTTTAATAGATTTTAAAGCGTGGATTCCAAAAATTATCAAAGCAGGATTGTTTAATTCAATCTCCCAATTAATTTTGAAAATAACAAGCCCTGGAATTCCTGATTTCTACCAGGGAAGCGAATTATGGGAGTTTTCATTAGTAGATCCGGATAATCGTCATTTGGTTGATTATTCAAGTCGACCCCAGCTATTACAAGTTATTAAACAAAGATCAAAAGAAAATTTACCTAAATTTATTCATCAATTGGTTCAAAATCCAGAAGATGGATTGATCAAATTATACGTCACATCTGTTCTTCTAAATTTTCGTAATGACTATTTTAAAATTTTTCAAGAAGGAGATTATCAACCAGTAGAAATTATAGGGGATAAATCTCAACACGTGATCGCTTTTACTCGTTCTATTTCTAATATGCAGCTCCTATCGTCGTGGGAAGATTTTTCAAAAATTTAACCAATATATCAACAATGTTACCTATCAATCAAGTTTGGGGTCAGACCTATTTATCGATTTCTTTACCAAATAGGGAGGTTTATCGAGATATACTGTCTGGGCAAACTTTTGAACTTGAATCTTGTCAATCAATCAGTCTTTCGCAGTTGTTTTCCCATTTTCCTTTTGCCGTTCTTTTGAAAGAATAAATATTCATAAACTTTTTATTTTTCAAAATAAAGTTGTTTGTAAGAAATCAATGTTTATAAAAAAAAGGACCACACAAATAAAATTTTGTGTGGTCCGGACGTTATCAAGCTAAAACTAAGTATTAATGAGCTTTTTGTGTCGATGAATTTATGTTTTGATTTACTTCATTCGTTTGACTATAAGAGGGATTATTCTTATTTAGATCATCAGGATTATAGTTTCCTTGTAGATCTTCAAAAGCAATTGCTTGATCAGTGCTATTTTGATGCCCATGATTCTCGTTCAACCCTTGGTAATTACGGTCTATTGGACGGTCATAACCTGGATTAAATTCTGGATGATCACCATAAGTTGGATATTTGTGCACTCCATGACCGTCAAAGTCATGGTAATAAGCGTTTCCATTATAGTATTGATAGTAGTCGCCTTGATCATTTGGAGCATTGTAGGGACCCTGTTGTTGGGGTGAGCCATGAGAGCGTTTATAGCTACCCCATGGATATCCTTTTAAACAATTTTGATTCATTGGAGCATGGTAAGATTCACGTTGCTGTTGAGATGAACCATAACAGCGTTTATGGCTACTCCAAGGATATCCACTTGAAGAACATTGAGCCATTACATTAGCAGCAACTAAAGTCGATAAAATAGAAGTCAGTACAGTTTTTGATAACATTTTCATACAAATCTCCTTATGTTTTGTCTTAAATGTTGCTAGATTGGAAAACGGTTAAAATTACAGCATGAGCAAAATGATTTGAGATTTTGTGTATATTGAATTTGGTTAACCGATCCATTAATACTCCGAAAATTGAATAAACTAAATGCGAAATCACTCCATTCATGCCTCATTGTTTTTTTTTAATAAAGGAAAATCTAAAAGATGAGGCAAATGGTTATTATTTTACGGAGTCTATAGGGCTTAAAAATAAAACTTGGTCAATTACATACATCACACCATCATCGTTAGCTGTTTCAGTTCGAACAACTTTAACACCATTCACTGTTAATATGTCTCCGTTGACAGAAATATCTAAATCCTTACCACTCAAAGCTTTCACTTGTATACTTTTAATATCTTTTTTAATGATTTTTGCTGGAACGATGTGATTGCTTATCCAATTAGATAATTGTTCTTTATTTTCAGGACTGAATAAATTTTTTAAAGTTTCTGGTGGAAGAGCACGCAAAGCTTCATTAGAGGGAATAAAAATTGTAAAAGAGCCACCAAGTGTTGTTAGCAAATCCTTCGTTTTTAAGAGATTTACCAAAGTAGAAAAAGTTTGTGAATTTGCAGTTTGTGTAGTGAATTGAAAAGGTGAATTAACTGGGAGCTGATCTTGAGGAATTTGAATACTTTCTTCGATTGTTTCTTCCACAAGTTTGTTTTGTGGATTCTTAGAATCTTGGTAGACATTTTCACTAATGTAAAGATTGCCCGTCACATTTGATTGATTTTCAACTTGTTCTGAGGTTGGTGCGGCAGCAGTAAGCTTATTAGTATTTGTTGATTTGGGATTCGTGCTTATAGTGGTAGAGTTTGATGAGCTAGAGAGTTTAGGTTGATCTGCCATGCTAATGTGATCGTCATAGTAACCGACTTGTTGAGGATGTTCAGCTTGTTCTTTTGCACGTTCAGCCTCAATTTTTTTGCAGCGGAGGCAATCGGCTTCAACCTGATTACATAAACTGCCTACGACTAAAGCGGAAAAGATAAATTTGTAAAATATTTGCATAATGAAGACCCCCCTAATATGCTGTTTTTTTTGTCTTAAATGAGCTAAATTGGATTATACATTCGTAAAAATTATTTTAAACTAAATTAAAACCTAGCCATCATTTTGATATAGCAAGTAAGGCAAACTTGATAAATGGCCTCATATCTATATGATTATCTTTCTGATTCATTTTCAAAAGTTTTTGCAATTATTTTAATTTTTGACAGAGAAAGAGTAGTTGATTAAACTTAAGCAATTTAAGAATTCTAATTTCATTTTTTTTCTGAATATAGATCATGTTTTCAAATAATTCGAATGTATAACCAAAAAAATAACATTGTCTTATAAGTCTTTATGATTAAAAGCATATCGATAAAATTTAAATCTGAAGTAAAAAGGTATTGCGATAAATCAGCCATTTTCTGTAAATTAGGAACTTCTTACGAACGAAACGTACAAAAATGTAAGTAGTAAGAATAACGAGTGCCGATGAGCACTTGTACTCATGTTTTGACAGTATAAGAAAGACAATGTGCAAGCAAACAATAGAGCTTGTGTGAGGCATGAAGATGTCACACATATAGCACTACGTTTAAGTAGTGCAGATTAATATAATCAACTCAGGTTTTCAAGAGTTTATTTTTCTGTGAGAATTTGATCTTGGTTCAGATTGAATGCTGACAGCGTGGATGAGGCATGCAAGTCGAACGAAACCTTCGGGTTTAGTGGCGGAAGGGTTAGTAAGACATGGATAACTTGCCTTTAACTCTGGGATAACGGTTGGAAACGACCGCTAATACCGGATAGGGTGAAAAGAAGACATCTTTTTTTTATTAAAGTGGGGGATCGCAAGACCTCGCGGTTAAAGAGAGGTCCATGGGATATCAGCTAGTTGGTGTGGTAAAGGCGCACCAAGGCTAAGACGTCTAGGCGGATTGAGAGATTGACCGCCAACACTGGGACTGAGAACTGCCCAGACTCCTACGGGAGGCTGCAGTCGAGAATCATTCGCAATGGGCGAAAGCCTGACGATGCGACGCTGTGTGAGTGAAGAAGGCCTTAGGGTCGTAAAGCTCTTTCGCCTGAGAACAAGATGAGCTGGCTAACATCCAGTGATTTTGAGCGTACCAGGTAAAGAAGCACCGGCTAACTCCGTGCCAGCAGCTGCGGTAATACGGAGGGTGCAAGCATTAATCGGATTTATTGGGCGTAAAGGGCGCGTAGGCGGGGGTGTCAGTCAGATGTGAAATCCCGGGGCTCAACCTCGGAACAGCATTTGAAACTACATCTCTAGAGGGTAGGCGGAGAAAACGGAATTCCACAAGTAGCGGTGAAATGCGTAGATATGTGGAAGAACACCGGTGGCGAAGGCGGTTTTCTAGCTTATACCTGACGCTAAAGCGCGAAAGCAAGGGGATCAAACAGGATTAGATACCCTGGTAGTCCTTGCCGTAAACTATGTATACTTGGTGTAACTGGACTCAACCCTAGTTGTGCCGTAGCTAACGCGTTAAGTATACCGCCTGGGGAGTACAGTCGCAAGGCTGAAACTCAAAAGAATTGACGGGGACCCGCACAAGCAGTGGAGCATGTGGTTTAATTCGATGCAACGCGAAGAACCTTACCCAGACTTGACATGTAGTAGACCGGTCTAGAAATAGGCCTTTCCTTCGGGACTGCTACACAGGTGCTGCATGGCTGTCGTCAGCTCGTGCCGTGAGGTGTTGGGTTAAGTCCCGCAACGAGCGCAACCCTTATCATTAGTTGCCAACATTTAAGGTGGGAACTCTAATGAGACTGCCTGGGTTAACCAGGAGGAAGGTGAGGATGACGTCAAGTCCGCATGGCCCTTATGTCTGGGGCTACACACGTGCTACAATGGTCGGTACAAAAGGCAGCGAAGCCGCGAGGTGAAGCAAATCCCGAAAGCCGGCCCCAGTTCAGATTGTAGTCTGCAACTCGACTACATGAAGACGGAATTGCTAGTAATGGCGAGTCAGCAACATCGCCGTGAATACGTTCCCGGGTCTTGTACACACCGCCCGTCACATCATGGGAGTTGGTTTTACCCGAATCCGCTGGCTTAACCGCAAGGGAAGAGGCGTGTAAGGTGAGGCCGATGACTGGGATGAAGTCGTAACAAGGTAGCCCTACCGGAAGGTGGGGCTGGATCACCTCCTTTAAAGGACAGTTTGCTAA
>NZ_BASL01000709.1:0-2507 GCF_000648255.1 Candidatus Protochlamydia sp. R18
TGTAAATAGTACCGACTTGAAACTAATCAAAAAATAAATTCAAGGCAAATAAAATTAATCATTTCTAATTGAGATACTCTTAATTTTTCTTAAAAATAATGATAAAAAAAGAAGAAAATTTTCCTGCTTCGCGTTAATAATCGGATAACACTATCGTTTTATATAGAAACCCTTATTAAAATTTTATAAGCTAAATTATAAAAAGAAATAGACAAATGAAAATGCGTAAACTAAATTTTTGATTTTCCCACAGACATTAGTAATAATTGATATTGCTCTGCTAAATTTATAGATGGCGTTTTAGGTTGATGAGTATGAGCGGCAATTGCGGCTAGTATTAATTAAAAAATTTCCGGCATTTCTGTGTCGTGTATGCTCAATTTGAGAAATATTTTTTAGTTGATCATTTACTGTTTCAATGACAGCTCACTTTCTAAGAAGAATTTTGTCTATCAACTTCACAAGCTTCTACTTCCTATTTGATCTTAGGGTTGTCAATAGAACAAGACCTGGTTTCAAAAGCCTTATTGAAAGCTCTTTTGAAATAACCCCCTTATCATCAAATGGCTTCTCAGAAATCCCTTTTGACAAGGTTTCGGCAATAGAGACATCAGCAGCATTTCCAGAGTTAAGCTGAAAAGCCAAAATTTATGATTGGTTTAACTGATATTGTTTAGCTTGTTGAAAAAATAAATGAGCGTATTCTTGGTCTGCTCTCAGCAAATAATCTTGAGTGCCTTCTTCTACTAATTTGCCAAATTTAAAAACCAAAATTCGATCAGCCATCTTGATAGATCCGATTCGATGGGTAATCAATAAAACTGTTTTCCCTGAAGATGCATCAGCAAACTGGTTAAATACTTCGATTTCACTTTTTGGATCTAAGGAAGCTGTAGGTTCATCTAAAATTAACAAGCTTGCATTTTTAACAAAGCTGCGAGCCATGGCAATTTTTTGCCATTCTCCACCAGATAAAGATGTTCCACCGAATTCTTTTCCAAGAGGTGTCAATAAACCGTTTGGAAGGTTTTGCAATGTTTTTTCCAATCCACCAGCTTTTGCTGCTTGTAAAATATGCTCTTCATTGGCATGTATGTTTCCAAGCAAAATATTTTCGCGTACAGTAAAGTGATAATGTCCAAAATCTTGAAAACTTCCGCTTATTAAGGCTCTCCAATTCTGGATATTGATTGTTTTCAAATCTACACCCTCTACAGTAATTCTTCCTTCGGCTGGATCGTAAAATCGAAGTAATAATTTTACGATCGTAGATTTCCCGGCACCGTTATGATCGACAAGGGCCTATTTTTTCACCTTTACGAATTTTAAAGCTTACATTTGTAAGAGCACATCGCCCATCAGGATAAGAAAAAGAAACATTTTCAAAACTAATTTCTTGAGTAAAAACGGGCATTATTTTTGAGTTTTGATCGGAAATTGAGTGATTCGAAGAAGCTAGAAAACGCTTTAGCTTACTAAAAAAAAGAATAATCGGAGTCATCATTCCTGTGTAAGAAATACATCCGGACAGTTGAGACTGGGTCATTACAAGTGCCTGAATCGCTACTACGAGTTCGCTAATTTCTAATGCTTTATTTTTTGTTTGTATGATGATTTGAGATAGGATGAAAAGATAACCCAGAACTGTTACCCCAGATAAAAAAATGGATAGAAAAGATTTCTTCCATCGCTCTTTAGATAAGGCAATATGTAAAGCTAAAGCTCCTTGTTTATACTTTTGGATCAAATAATCTCCGAAAGCAAAAAGCCTCAATTCTTTTGCTATACGCCCGTCTAAAGGTAAAGAAGCGATCCAACCAAGTTTTCTGGCCTCTGGACTTGAAAACAGCATTTGGTCCCATGATTGTTTTTCAAACCAAAATGTTGAAAAAGCGTGAGGCAAGCTTGCTAAAAACATGGCAATAGGAACCCACCATTCAAGAGAACCCAATACAAATAAGACAGCTATGAGTGCGATGCATTCTTTTAGAAATCCTGAACATACATATACAAAATTTAAAGGGCGCCTTGAAGATTCGTTTTTTAGGAACTGTATTTCGTCATATAATTTAGAATTTTCAAATGAATCAAGGCCTTGAATAGCGGAAGCCTTTTCCATTAGTAAAACGTTACAATGACATAAAAATTTTTCATTCAAATGTAATCTGAAAATGGAGACGATGGGACTTAATACAGTATCTGCTAATAGTAGTCCCGTCCATATAGAAACAAACATATAAGGAAAGGAAGATTCTAAGCTGATCCAATCTATCATAGCTTGAATCGAGTAAAGTGACGCTGCTGGGATTAATCCTTGAAGGAGGACAAATGTAAATAAAAAAATAGCTTCGCATGGGGCGGAGAGTAAAAGCTGTTTGATCGACCAGAAAAATATGCGCGTTTTAGAGCTCATCACTTTCATGTTTTTTCTTTATTAAAGATAGGGAACTAAATGTTTTTGTAAAATTTTGCAATCAAATTGCATTTTTTCATTTGATCTTTGCAAA
>NZ_BASL01000708.1:0-1341 GCF_000648255.1 Candidatus Protochlamydia sp. R18
TTACATAGTATTTATTTAGGGGTGAAAAATTTATATACTCAAATAAAACTGGCAGATTCGGATGAAGATTTTTTAAATAAAGAAAGAAATATTATTAAAAATACTGAAGCTATTTTAAGTAGAGATTAAAATGCAATATATTTTATATATTTACTTGATTTTATATTAAATTAAATTAATTTTTTAAAAAATTATAAAATACCAGTGCAAATTTAATTTTTATAAATATGCTTCAATAAAAAATAAATAAATTTTATATAAATAGCTTGTAAAAAATTAATAGATTTTAGATTAAACATCTTTTTGCGTTTGTTTTCGTAAAAAATCCTCCTTGTTGAAGGTTATTTTATAACAGACTGGAATTTATAAATTGCTAAAATAAGTAAGAATTCACTAAGTAGACCTAAAAAAAATTAATTATACTAGCTATTGATGGAGTGTTTTTGATTAACAACGCCCTTTGTTTTATTTTTGTAAAAAGTGTTTAGTATTAGAGAGTGTTCAAAAAAACCTAGAATTTGAATGTGTTGTAGCCAATTCAAATTAGCTTGGCAAATAGCAGCGATGGAAAAAAATACCCTGCTGATCTTTTGGAGGAATGGAATTCAATCGAGTCTCTATTCCAGACAAAGATATCTAAAGGGGAGCATTTCTTCTTAAAGTTTTTAAAAGAGAAATATTGAATGCAGTAATTACTGGACATATCTCCTAGGATTTCCCCCTTGGAGAAGCATTTACGTGCAGTTCTTGAAATGAGCATACTAAGGTCTTTTAAAAAATGAATGATATTCTATAAAAGAAGCTTCGGCAAAAGCTAGATAGAAATGAAGATCCTTCTGGAGGGGTAACCGACAGTCAATCAGTGAAAACGACAAAAAAGGGAATTTCAAAAGCTTCGATGGCAGAAAGAAAATTAAAGCTTGAAAGCGACATATATTGGTTGATAATGAAGGCTAATAGCTCGTGCGTTTGTGACAGCTGCCAATCTCGAAGATAGAGAAGGGGGTGCAGGGCCTTTTGGATAACTGGAAGAATTCAAAGAGAAAAATGAAGATCATTTGGGTTGTTGGTAAATGTACAGGAGATGACGTAAAGATTTCTTTGGCTGTCTTTGAAAGTCGTCAAACGCATAGATAAGAGCTTTAAAATATTGACTAAACCTTTGTGTGGTTGAGTAGGTATTTGCTTGGCTTGGGAAATATCCAAGATTGGTAAAGATTATGAATATGACATACCGACAAGTGAAGTTATGTTATACATCAGAATTTTTAGGACAATACTAAAGAGAGTAAGAGATTTTTGAACATTCTCTTGATTTTGAAGTTTCCAATAATAAATTTG
>NZ_BASL01000707.1:0-1094 GCF_000648255.1 Candidatus Protochlamydia sp. R18
TGTCATCAATCGTTAAAGAAACTAATTCTGATCTTCGAAATGCGCCTACAAATCCCAGTAACAATAAAGCCTTTTCACGCATTCCTGACAAGTAATTTGCTTTACTATTGTCATTATTGATTGATTCAATCATCTTGCGTAAATCATCTAATAAAATCGGATCTTTACGGATTCGGACAGATCCTAATTTATTTTTTATTCCTTTCCAGACTTCCTGTATTTCAGGACAATTTTTGTCGAAAGGCTGTTTAGCTAATTTGTGAGCTTGGCAATTGAGGTAAGCCTACGGCTTAAACTAGAAATTTGAGAGTTTTTTGTAATTTCCCTTTCTGATTGACCCATGCGTTATCTGCTCGGTTAATCAAATATGTCCTCTAATCGTATCAGAGATCTTATAACCCGTTTGTTTCCTGATTCTATCATCTCATAGACTTAAGACATTATCAAAACAAAAACTGAGGAGTCTAAGTTTGAACCATATTGATCCTTATTTGGTTTTTAATAACCCTTCATTGATAAAATGAAACTTTTTCTTTAAATGTGGCTGCCTATTTTAACTTATTAATATTGCAATAATTTTTATCTATCCATCATATTGTTAAAATATTATAAATGAAAATTTATTTTACTTATTGGGGTGGCTATTTTGAATATCTCTAATTTTGGGTTTAATCCTAGTCATCTTGCCCATACAACGTCTCCATCTTACTATCCCCCGCAAGACATTAACGATCAACTTGAGAATGAAAATACTCCCTTAGGCAATCCTTTGCCTAATTTAGAAGAAAGTAGTACGCCAACGATCCCAGCTTCCGCTCTTTCACCTTCATCTGATGAAATTCAACTGAGCTTTCAAGAGGGAACTTTTCTAACTATTTCTCCTTCTCAGCTAGATTTATTAAGGGAAAAATCATATTACTTTAAGAATCTATGGTCGGGGCAATTTCAAGAAACCCTGCAACACCCTCTCGATTTAACACAAAAAGACTTTACGCTTTTGCTTAATTTCCTGATGGACGCTAACTTTAAAGTTCCCTTAGAACCTGTTTAAAATCTTTTAATCGTGTATAATTGCCTTCAAAAAAAATTTGTAG
>NZ_BASL01000706.1:0-4484 GCF_000648255.1 Candidatus Protochlamydia sp. R18
GCTTCCATAAGATGCTCCATTGATGAGCGTAGAAGAGTAGCACATTTAAGCATTTATTTCATTTCTCGTGACTACACTATCTAGCTCGTCCTATTTTCAAGATTGCTTGAAAACATTTAAGGACACATAAGATGAAATAGGGTTATTAGAAAATATAGAGATTGATTTTTTACTTTTCTTACCAATCTTTCATTTTCAAATCTTTAAAATATGTTTTGAGAATATTGATTTTTGAAGACTGATAAACCAATGGATGACATAGCATTTCCCTCACATTTTTCGTAAGAAAAAAATTTTACAAAGAATTGAAAAAATAGATTTGATCCTTAAAGAAGAGAAGTTATTGTTATTCATAGAGGACAAAGTGGAGGTCAAATAGGGGCAAGTTCTTTATTCTGAAAACTTAATTATGAAAAAAAGTAGCCTTCTATATTAGCTATCACATTATTTTTAAAACCATTATGAATAAAATTAACATCTAAATCATAATTAAATATGCTCATATTCAACGTCACAGCATTGGGAATAAATTAATTTTTCAGAGACGATAAAGTATTTTATTTCTATTCAATTCACAGAGAAATTCTTCTATGATTTCACTGTTTAATTTTTTTTAATGCTTCTTCGTAACTTTCGCGCTCATCTTTATAATCATAGATGTCTTTAGGTCCTTTATAGAAATAAACAATTTTATCTTTGTGAGTACAAACGGTCGCTACATTTGGCGTTTCAATCACGTTACCTTCAAAATCGTAATTACCTATACTTAGCTCTACGTTCGTATTAGATATAGGATAATCTCTGAGATAGGGACGAATCATTTCATTACTATTTACTTCTGAGATAAATTCTTCTGTAATCAAAATGATCAACGCTTCTGATTCTTTTTTATTTAGAGATCCCTCTCTTCTGAATCCTAAGCTAAAATTATATATGCCGTTCTCAACGCCTCCTCCAATAGTTTCTAGTTGCAAATGTTTCTCATATTTCATGCGTTTTGCAAAATCTTTGATAACTGCATACATCAAATTACCTTCTTGGGACATTTTAGAGTGATATGATGGCATAGCAATCACTTTGAAGATAATTAAACAAATTAGCAATAGGGGAAAAGGTAGTTTATTCATTTAAAAAATTATTTGTAATTGTTGCTATTTCACGAGCATAAGTTGGGCTTTGGAATGAATGATCCATAATGAAATATTCTGGATGGGCTTTCAAATTCACTACTGTGTCTCCACATCTCGAAATTTTATGATAATCTAACCAAGGAATAAGATCTTTATCACTCGTTAAATGCTTTACTTTGCCACATAAGCCATCCGCTATGTATCCTCCTGGAGCAACGGCCAGGACATGAATTTTTTGTCTTAATTCTGGCGGATAGTCCATTAAAGCATTTCGAACATAAACAGCAGCTCGGCTATGGCAAACCATTAAAATTTTTCCTTCAGGAGTATCTTTGAAAAATTCATTCCAAGATCTATGTAGTATTCGCACAGATTCATAAGCAACGTTGTTTATTAAAGCTTGTTTATAGTGGTAAAAATCACTAAACATCCCTTGGGAAGCAGAGTATACCCCAAGTACATTATGGTTAGCAAGTAAACCAAGATGGCCAAGGCTACTAAGATGATCTTGACGGCTATTATTCACACCATTCATAAACATTAAGAGTTTCCCTTGAGTCATCTTTAAGTTATAGGGCATATTGGTTAAAGGATTTTTAAAGTCATTTAAATTATATACTGCAGATCGATTATAATAAATAGCATCAGGAATTTCAGAATCTGAATGGAAAAATTCATAATCTCCTTCAGATTCACAAAATTTATGATTCACAACACTGTTTAGTGGGTCGTTATTTAGGTACTGATACACATTACTTGCAACAAAGCCAGGAATTCCAAATGCACCATAGTCGCACAAAGCCATTGTATAATCAAACGTGGTATCTAATAAACCTGAAAAGGAGAATAGCCCAAATTGATCAAAGTAGATCAGAGGGCTATGATGCACATAGGCGTAGAGGTTAGGACCGTCTTCAAAGCCGGAAGGATCAGCTGTGACCCAGCGACCGAGGTTGGGATCATAATATCGAAGACCAAATGCGACAAATCCTGTCTCGGGATCAAATCGTTTGTTAGCATAACGCCAAGGATTTCTAACCTGAGATTCTTTAATCTCTTTTCCTTTCGCATTAAGGATTTGAATTTCTCCAAAAGCAGAATAGCGATAAGTTTCAATCAGTTGCCCTTGTAAAGACTGTAACCCGCTAATTTGACCGAACAGATCGCGAATGGGGACATAGACTTGATCATTTAGTTCAATGGCAACAGGGGGATACTTTTCACCTTTCCCAAGAATTTTTAATTCAGTGATTTTTCCTTTAACGATAGCCCCAATTTCTTCCTGTCCTTGATGAAAGTACATCTCTTCTTTGACACCTTTTTTACTCAAGCGTCGATTAAAAGGATCGTAAGAGTAAGAAATTGTTTTTTGTTTGGATGTCACTGATCGGAGACGGTCAAGGGCATCGTAGGTGTAAATGGTTTTTTCTGAGCCCGTTTGTTTCTCAATTAAATTTCCATTGGGATCATAGAGATAGGTTTCCTCTCCTCTTTTTAAAAGTTGATTGAGGGAATTGTATGTGTGTTCTTGATCATCTTTAAGTAAGCGATTCGAGAGGGAATCACATTGGTATTTATGATTAGCATGTCCTTTTTCACTTTGTAATTGATAGAAATCATCATAAGTATAAGAAGAAATTTTGCCATCGGTTTCATAGCTGAGCAGATTGCCGACTTCATCATACCCTTCACTTGAAATTGTTTGTTTAAAAAAAGGGGAGGCGACACCGATACATCGATCTAAAGAATCATATTGATAATGAACAAGACCATTTTCTCCTGGGGGTTGGGATTTAATTGGTGCACCTTGTAGATTGTGTTCTAAATCTTTATGCGTATAAGAGTACTTTTCGTTCACTAAACGATGAACAGCTTTTAAATCGACTGCGCTGAACTGATATTCAATCGCTGTTTGATCAGGTAGGGTGATAAGAATAGCTCTGCCAAGGCGATCGTATTGATAAGCAAGAATTAATCCATTTCCGAGTTTTTCTTGAATCATGCGTCCCATTTGATCATACAAACGCTCAGTAGAGCTTTCTGTAACATGGTCGACGACTTTTTTTACCAGTCCATTTAATGTATATTCATAATCGTAATCAATAGATCCATCAGAAGATTTTAATGTTTTTAAATAGCCAAATGAATCGTAGGTGTGAGATAAAATGGCTCCATCAGGTTTTGTGGTAGAAATTTTTTGACCTCGTTGATTATAGAGGTAATGAGTGATTTTTTGTTCGGGTGTATAAGCTGCTTCTGCAAGCATGATTAATTGATTATTTTCGTTATAGCTGAAAAGGGTTTCGATGGAATGCGTTGTTTTTCCATCCACCATCACATGGTCAATGCGTTTTGCTTGATTGCCATTCAAATCGTAATAAAATTGTTGGTGAGAAATTTCTATTCCAAAAGGAGTTTTTCGCTTTTCGCTAACTAATCGATTCGCGTTGTCATAGGTAAGAATTGTCTGATAACCTCGGGCATCTGTTGTGGTAGCTTGCAAGACGCGTTGATTATAATGGTTTAAGTAGTAAGGATTATAAGCTGTGTGCGTCGTCTGACCAAGTGCATTGGTAATTTTTATCACATTTTGATGGGCATCATAAGTTGTTTTTGTGACTTGTTCACCCGCCTTAACAACAATTTTATTTCCTTTCGCATTGTAAGTATATTGGTTGCATTGATAGAGTTGATTTTGAGCATCTTCTAGCCTATCTTCAATAATACGATTGAGCCAATCATAGACTTTAATGGTACGTCGATAATTTGATTCATCAATCCATTCTTTAGTTTCAATTTCTCGTCCCAAACTATCGTAAAAATACTCTGTCATTTGCTCTTCTTTAATTTGAGAGACTAGGCGACCCGCAAAATCATAATGATAATGGGTGACGATTCCTTCTTTATCTATATAGGTCAAGGGGTGGAAAGCATTATACGACCAATGCTGTGCACAAAGAAGGTTTCCTTCTGCAGCATAAGTGGATTCGGTTAGAATTCTTCCTTGATAATCTTTTTCATAGTGCGTGCGTATGCCAGAGCGTTCAGTTTTTTGAATGAGAGTTCCATCTAGTAAATAAAGATATTGTTCGGATGATCCATCGGGATAGTGGGCAAGAATAGGCTGACCGCGAATGTTATATTGAATTTTGGTTTGCAACCCTTTAGCATCTGTTACACAAGTTGGAAGACCGATAAGATTATATTCTCTATGAATAACGGGAGAAACAATTTCTCCAGCTTCATTTTCTATCTCGGGTAAATGTATGGCAATTTGGCGACCAAGATCGTCAAATTCAAAGGTAGTTTCTTGTCCATAAGGATCGGTTGTGGCGATACATTGATTTAAATAAT
>NZ_BASL01000705.1:0-67855 GCF_000648255.1 Candidatus Protochlamydia sp. R18
TTTTAGGATTTCTAGTAGCAGTTGCAACAAATTTTTTAATAAATTAGTTATTTGCAACTTACATTAAGTAATTAACCTATTCAAGCTTATTTTAATTTATGAATTTCAGGCTAAAACTTTTCTATTTTGTATTATCAATTAAACTGCGTCAGTTTAGTTAGAATAAGGAAATTTTTATCATTAAAAAATTTTAATGGTGAAAATTTATAATTGGAATTTATTTTCACCAATGCTTTCTTGCTTTAATGACAATCAATTTTAAAAGAAATTTTATGTCCAATTAAGGTTTGAGAGTTGAGTATATTTTAGAGTTCTTTTGGACTAGATTTCCAAATGAAAAACAATAACCCAAACATAAATAAGCTAACCAAACTTACCCATAGCCAAGAAAGTTGACCGAAAAAACCCTCGATATTAGCCATCCAGCTATAGGGCCATGCGTAAGAAACATCTCCTAATGCTAAAAGAGAGGCCTTTTTAATTAAGCTACCATTCTTAGCTATGAGATGTAACTCTCCCACTTGTTGATCTTTTTGGATAGGCAAAGATGGAATCATCCAATATAAAAGACATTTAGCTTCGGGATCTTCTGCCAGATAATAGTCTAACTTCAATGGTTCTTTTAAATGCGTTTGTAGCGGGCAAGCAGCTTTAGGAAGATTCTGAGCAAATGACTGTCTTCCTTCTTTCAAAAATGTACGTTGAATTTTAGGTTGATTGAAAGCAGCATCAAACAATTTAATAGCATCTTGAAAAATGGTATTTCTCTCTTGATAACCCAATAAAACCACTATCAAGGTCCTTTCTTCCGATCGAGCAACTCCAATATATGTTTTTTTAGCTTTTGCATGATAACCAGTTTTTCCTCCAATCGCTTTAGAATAATAAAAGCTTCCGGGGCGAATTAACCGATTTGTCTGTAATAAAGTCGTTGCCGCTTGTTTATTCGTTTTTGGCCTTAAATATTTTTTTTGTGCAATCAATTCGCAAAAAACAGGTTGTTTCAAAGCTTCTTTGGTTATTAGAGCTAAATCGTAAGCCGTTGTTTGATGTTGAGGATGATGCAGACCATGAGGATTATAAAAATTTGTTTTCTCACAGCCTATTTTTTTTAAGTAAATGTTCAACTCTGCCATAAAAACTGGAATTGTAGGGCCTAGGGCATTAGCAATTACGTTTGCAGCATCATTTCCAGAAGGAATTAACATCCCTCCTAAAAGATCGTGCAATGACATCATTTCTCCTTTTTTCAGACCTATGTGACTGCCATCAGGTTCTAGTCGATAAGGAGGATCATAATTACTTTTCTTCTTAGCTTCTTGAGAAAGTGTCGTCAGTGAATCTTGCTCAGCGGTCATCATCTGGTTAAGATCTTGCTTTTTACTTAACGCATATAAAGCTGTGGCTACTTTTGTTGTACTGGCTGGAAATTGGCAAGTGTAGGCTTCTTGTTCAAATAGAATTGCTCCACTTTCAGCATTAAGTAAAATAGCCGCTTCCCCAGCAATTTTAAAATCAAGGGGGGCTGATCGTAAAGAAAAAGAAATTATTGTCACAAAAAAAATGTACCAGACTCTCATTTTAAACCCATGTTCAACTTGACGCTTACTTACTAAAATATTACGAATAAAATCCGAGAAATTATAAAAAAAAACAACTAAAAAATTGAAAATCAATTAAAAAATAAATTAAAATTATTATATAAGATTAGTATTTTCAGACCTCTAGAAGTGAATGAATTTACTAATTGAATGAAATTAGCCAATACGTTTTTATTCCAAAGGAAGAGATAAGAGAGCTTTATATGCACAATTTAGCAATGATCGAAGAATATTATAAAAAATTTAGTAAGAATCTTTCTTATTGGATTCCTGATGGAATTTTTTACGTTAACCTTGATCTCCTTCATCATTTTGATTTATTACATTTTCAGCCCTTGACAAAAAAGAAAACTCAATTGATCCCTCGTTATTTTCATATCATTGAATCGACAGATAAAATTACCTTAGTTAACGATGATTATATCGTATGGATTGTACCCGATCAGCTAGATGATTTACCCGTCACTTATACATTAATTGCTTTAAATAAGCCTGAAGAAGATGTTCACTTAGAAGCCACTTTTATAGCGTCCGGAATTTATAACAATTCTAAAATTGTTTTAAAAATATTAGAAAGTTTTTTGGCAGAAATTCAAGACAATGAACAGCAACTATCTCAACTGAAAGACTCTTACAATCTATGATTTTAAATGCATTCTCTAAGTTTTAAACCTATTGTTCAGGATCCATAATGTATTTAATCAAAGAAAGGATATTGCCCTCCTTACCTCTTTGATATTCTACTTTATCCATAATTTCGACATAAAGATAAATTCCATAACCTCCAATCTTCAAATTCCTTGAGTTGTTTTTCTTATTAGAAAGGCCTTTTTTTACAGGATTGAAAGGGATTCCTTGATCTTTGATTAAAATGCGAATCCCGAGTTTTAATGAAGTTTTGTCACAAATAATTTCTATTTTTCCAATTTGGTCGGGATATCCATAGTGAATAATATTTACAAGAGCTTCTTCAGCTGCAACAACAATTTTATTGAGTGTGTAAGAATTTATATGATGAGATTGCCCATAAGATTGAATAAAACTAAGCATTTCATGAAGTTGGCTGAGATTAGCTAAAAATGTTTTTTGATGCATAGATTTACTGCATATTTACCAACTTTGGGTCACATAATCTACAATTTTTTCGGCTAATTGCCGATTTAATGGATACATGACAGCGTCATGTGCAGCATCATAATCGTTAAGTTGTCCTAAAGAAAATACATTTATCTCATGATAACTAGAATAGAAATCATGATCAAAATCTATACTCGTTTTAATTCGTGTTGGCCCTCTGATGATTTTTCCTGAAGAAGCTTCCGTAATAATCACTTCTGCAACAGCATTTAAGCGAGTTTCAGTAGGAATAACAGTTTTTTTTAACTCTCCTTGCTTTTTTCGGTCATAGCGGAAGCCAATATTTTCATCACGAAATTCAATGAGTTTTATCTTTAAAATCAACTCTCCATGAGATGAGACATAACGAAAGGCGCCAGTTTCACTCATTCTTTTAATGACTTCAGCTGTCACTCCCCCTTCCTGATCACCCTCTACATAAGGAATGGCTATCGTTTGATATTGACCGGCCAATTCTCCTCTTCCAAATTGGTATTGACAGCTTGAAAAAAAACCCAATAAAAAAAAACAAGTCAGAATGAATTTAATCATCGCAGCTAAGGTCTTTGCATGCGCTGTTGGGGGGTTTTCTTTGTCAAGCTATAATGAAGAATATAAGGAGTTGTCCCAACCTCTTCCTGGACATCTAATTGAGAATCCATTTGCTCATTTGTTTTTCCATTGACTGATTCATGATCGGAAAGAACAGCATCGGATTGCAAATCATAAAAAATAAAATCGTTAAATTGGGATTCATATGAACGAGCATTAACTATCTCTTCTTGATAACAGTCTTTTGGGAGGGCTTCTGCAGAGTCTACAGAGGAGTGATTAATAAGAACTTCTTCAACAAAATGCTCTTGGCTAACTTTATCTGAAGATAGCTGTAGACTTAAAATTTGCGATTGAGTTTCAGGTGAGTATGCATTTTCAAAAAAAGTTTGAGCTTCAGGATTTTCTTTTTGCATAGGCAGGCTTTCATTTTCACAAGTCTCTTTCTCTTGGCAAGAATTTTCTATTTCGCCTGATTCTATCAAAATTGGTTGCTCTTCTTCATATTCACACCCAAATGATTTCAAACGTGAGCGACAATAACCTGCTACATATGTATCAGGAAATTCTTCAATCGAGCTACGAAAATAGATAGCAGCTGCATCACGGTGTCCCATTCTCTCGTAAAATAACCCCATGTCGCACAAACCTTTGGCATACATATCCTTAATTCTTTGAACATACCTTTCTGCAAGTTCAGTTTTTTCTTCCCGAGGAAATTCTTCTTTAAATTTCCGCGAATTAAGTTCTGCTAATGCCAAAATATCGGGATTTTGAAATTCATAAATACTTTGTTGGGAGTAAGATTCAGCAATTTTAAGATAACACAGCGGAGTCATTTCATGTTTAGGAAATCGGCGAATTAAAATTTGATATGTTTCAATAGCTTCTCTAAAACTTTCCATTTTTTGCAGCAATTGAGCCTTAGAATATAAAGCATTAACCGTCATATCACTGTTCGGCATTGCGACAATGATTTCATCGTAAATTGTTAAAGCTATTGTTTGCCCAGACATCCATTTAGGAAAATAACGAAATGTTAAAGGCCTTCTTCTTTTTCCGCAGCGAAAATGCTCTGCAATGCAGAATTTATAATGCACAGCATCTTCAAAAAAAGCCGGTTGTTCAACAGAAGTCAAATATTTTGAAAATGCATTATTTGCGAAGTCATACTCTTTTCTTTCAAAATAACAGACTCCTAAATAATAATAGGCTTCAGCTGCTTCTGTAGAATTTGGAAAAAAATAAACTACTTTTTCAAATTCATCCATCGCAAAACGCCAATTTTGCTTATTATAATAATAGCACCCTTTATTGTAATGTTGATTTAGGTATCTTTGAGCCTCTTGTTGACTTGAAAAAGGCCTGGATTTCGAAGCTTCTACAAAAGAATGAAACCCTAAACAGATAGTTAATATGAGGAGGAGTAAAAAAGATCGTTGTTTCATAAACTCTCGCTAAATGAATTAACTTTTCAAAAAAATCGATTTGCTATTAAGGGATTTAGTTTATGAGGATATTTCCTTACTGTCAATCTAATACCCACTTATTCGATTTCTAAAACGCAAGGAAGTTCACAAATTTTTTGTTTGAATTGTTCACTTAATGTAATTCCCCATTTAGCATCGATATGCAAGGTGGCAAGAGATTTAGTCGAATTATGAAAATCAATTAGAACAGACGTTGTTCCATGATGGTCTTGTATTAATTTTTTAATTTTTAAAATATGACTTAATCGTGCTTGATCAGCATTGAGTTTAATACACACTGTTTTCATCGAAGAGGCCTCTTGATTCTGTTTTACGATAATTTTTTCTGCCTTGGGCTTTTCTGATTGTTTCGTTGCAATGTTTTTATTTTGAGCAAAACGAACTGCTTGATGTTTAGCCTTATCATAAGCTCGATCACACGTTTCAATCATTTCTTCATTTGCTTTGGTTAGATCATCCAACCAGCGACAAGAAAGCTTAACTTCCCCATCTTTTTTTTCAATTTGTAAAACAGCATAAAGTAATTGATTTTCCTGAAGTAAATGGCTTTTTTCTTCAAAAAGATCGGGCCAAATAGGAAGCTCTTGTCTTTCCATCCCATCACTAATTATCAAAATGGCAAATTTCTTTTGCGATTTTGATGCAATCCTAATTTGAAGTGATTCTACAATAAAAGCTGAGCGAAAAACTGCATCATGGTTTAATTGATCTAAACGCCTCAAAGGTACACAAGAAAGGCGCTGGAGAATGTCTTTATATTCATCCATGGGATGGCCTGTCAAAAAAAACCCTAATAATGCTTTTTCCTTACGCAAGAGATCTTGACGAGAAGTTTTATTTTTGACTTCGGGAGGTTTTCTGAATTGATTAGTCATTTCATCATCCATCTTTGCAAACAAAGACATAAAACCCATTGCTTGCTCTTTTTGTTCTTTAGATGATGATTCATACATCGGATCAATACTCATCACTAAAGCATCTCTAGCCCAGCCTGTAAAATCAAAACTCCCTGCTTCAACTAAACTTTCTACAACTTTTTTACCTACTTTCTTGGTATCAATTCTTTTAAAAAATTCATAAAAATTTTTGAAAGGCCCTCTTTTTTGCCTTTCATGTACAATTGCTTCAACAACCCCAGCCCCCACTCCTTTAATTCCAGTCATAGCAAATCGAATTCCTTGCTTAGTGGCCTGAAAAATTTCTCCTGCTTCGTTAATATCAGGAGGAAGCATGGGAATATTCATGCTTTGACATTCACGAATAAACTTAGCAACTTTTGATAAATCATCTCGATCACAGGTCATTAGAGAAGCCATCCATTCGCCAGGGTAATTGGCTTTTAAATAAGCCGTTACATAAGAAAGATAGCCATAAGCAGCAGCATGAGATTTGTTGAAACCATAAGCAGCAAATTTTTCCATCTTATCAAAAATCAACATAGACGTTTGGTTATCGATTTGATTTTCCAATGCTCCTAAGCGAAATTTCTCTCTTTGCTTAGCCATTTGATCCATATCTTTTTTACCCATGGCTCTTCGCAATACATCCCCTTCTCCAAGAGAAAAATTAGCCAGCTTACTCGCAATTTGCATCACCTGCTCTTGATAAACCATGATACCATAAGTTTCTGCTAAGATATCTTTCATCCATGGATGGTCATTGTCAATGGCTTCCCGTCCATGCTTACGATTGATAAAAGATGGGATCATATCCATCGGCCCCGGACGATAAAGTGCCCCTACCGCAATAATTTCTTCAAAACGATCTAAATGAAGTTGCCTTGCAAGGTCTTGCATGCCTCCGGACTCTAACTGAAAGATCCCTAACGTTTTACCTTGATTTAATAAGTCAAATGTAGGTTTATCGTCTAAAGGGAGGTTAATCCAGTCGATTTCTTTTCCAGTGCTCGCTTTCACAGCATTTACACAAATCTGGATAGCAGTCAGTGTCTTCAAGCCTAAAAAATCTACTTTCAGCATTCCCACAGCCTCAACAGGCTTCATAGAAAATTGGGTGACAGGAATATCGGAATCTTTAGAATTACAGATAGGAATTAAATTTGTCAGGGGGACTCCGCTAATGATAATTCCCGCTGCATGAATTCCCGTATTCCGTATTGATCCCTCAAGCTTTTTAGCAAGATCAATTAAACGTCCTACTTCTTCATCATTTTCATAGAGTTGGCGCAAATCTTGATCTTTTTCTAAAGCTTTATCTAAAGTGATATTTAAATCTTCCGGGACCAATTTGGCAATTTCATTTACTTTTGACAAGGGAACACTCAAAACTCGTCCCACATCTTTTAAAGCCATTTTGGCTTTCATCGTGCCGAAAGTGATAATCTGTGCAACGTTATCTTTTCCATATTTCTGTAACGTATAGGCAATGACTTCCCCTCGTCTATCCATGCAAATATCAACGTCAATATCAGGATAGGAAATACGTTCAGGATTAATAAAACGCTCAAAAAACAAATGAAAACGTAAAGGTTCGATATCGGTTATCCCGATTAAATACAACACAATCGAACCAGCTCCTGATCCACGCCCAGGCCCCATGGGAATTCCATTTCTTTTTGCCCAATTAATGAAATCCCAAACAATTAACAAATAATCACTCATTCCCTTAGGAACGATAATACTCATTTCATAATTTAACCGTTCTCGAACAACATCCAACGGATTGCGATCAGGATAAATTTCTTGAACTTTAGCAAGTCTCTCAATTGTATAACGATTCGAAATTCCTTCTTCACAAAGCTTCCAAAGATAATTTTCAACTTCTTTTTTTTGCTCATCTTTTTCAAAAGGTCGGTTTTCTAAAGAAGGTGGTAGATAGACAGGATAATGTTTTGTTTTAAAATCAATCTCAACCAAGCATTGCTCAGCAATTTTTTGAGTATTTATGATGGCTTCTGGAACGTCTTTAAAAAGTTGTTCCATTTGCTGAGAGGATTTAAAGTAATATTCGTGAGAAGGATAAGTTTGCCTTTTAGGATTTGGAATTCGAAATTTAGGTGTACCATATGCATCTTTCTCCCATATTTCACAAGGTTCTCCCGACTGGATATTGAGTAAAATTTCATGTGCACGCCAATCTTCACGATCAATGTAATGTACATCATTTGTCGCGACAAGAGGAATATGATGTTCTCGACTCAATGCAATAAGCGCTTCATTCACTTTTTGTTGTCGATTAAAATAATCTTGATACTGCTGAACAAGCCACGACTCTTGATAAAGGCCATCTTGTTGGATATCTTCTGCTGCCATCTCGTGACGTTGTAAGTCTAAATAAAACCTATCTTTAAAAACCTCTTGGTACCAAAGCAGGTGATCTTGAATCGATTTGACATTTCCTTGCAGAATTTCGTGAGCTAAAAGGGTTCCTAAGCTACCTGACAAACAGATCAATCCTTCACTGTGCTTTCTAAGCAAATCATGATCGACTCTTGGATAATAATAAAATCCTTCAATATACCCACTGGAGGAAAGTTTAGCCAAGTTCTGATATCCTCGATTATTCTGGGCTAGCAATGTCAAATGATACGCGGCTCGTTGGCCGTAAACCTTTGTTTTCTCTAAGCGAGAACCAGGTGCCACATAAAGCTCACACCCTATAATCGATTTTACTTTAACTTCTTTACAGGCTTTATAAAAATCAACAATACCAAATAAATTGCCATGATCAGTCAAAGCAATCGAGGACATCCCCTCTTGAAAAGCTCTTTGAGAAAGATCTGATATAGAAGCGGAAGCATCTAAAATTGAATATTGAGAATGAGTACGAAGATGAACAAAGGGGCTACTAATCATAAGAAGGCTACTTTAATCCAGGATAAGACAATGAACTTCGCTAAACACTATCATAAATAATCAAGCGACAATAAATTATAAACAGTTATTTAAATTATTCGAATTTGCAGATTGGTTATTTGATATGATAGCTAAATTATCGGCATTAATAAAGATATTATCGACTACTAAATCATAGCAGATTGAATAAATAATCCAAAGAAACGTTGTTTCAGTAAAGAATAGAAAATCGGCTTATTCAATTGAGATTTACTAAAAATAAACAGCTTAAGAAAAGAAAAATACATTTCATTTCTTAAGCCATAGATCACATTTTGTTATTAATAGGGTTATTTACCAATTATCTTAAACAGCTTGAATTCGCTCATAAACTAATGTCTCCTGATTAGTGGTACCTAAATAAGCATTACTAAAATGCCAAATATTTACCCCAACTGCAGCTATCGACAAGCCAACTTGAACTGGATATTTTCTTGCAAGTGGATATAAAATTGCTACATTAAAAATTTGTGTTATGATAGTTGCTATATCAAAACATTTTCCGATGTTATTATAGATACTGTCTGATGCTTGGGTTCCTACTTCATATTTGCGAGCCAAATGAACAAATCCTTTTGCTATTAAAGGCACGGCTACTATTCCACATATTAAGTGCCCTAAACGATCAGAGCCTATCTTTGTAACAGTCAGAATGATGGGTGATGCCAAAAGAGCAAAATTTGCTGCTTGAAGAGTTTTTTTCAACAAATCAGAATTCTTATTTGTTCGACAGTTCATTGCCGTCAAAGTCGCCATTGTTTGGTTAATAAACATTATAAACCTCTAATTAATTTTTTTGTTATTTCTTATTCAAATAGATTTAAGATTATAAATAATTCAATTTCTTATGAATTAATTTAAATCTAATTCTTTAAATTAGCATACAATAGAAATAAATAGAACGCTATGATTAAATTTTACCTATGATTGATTAAAATTCTAATCAGTTGTCAGAATATTTACTCATACAACGGGGCTGCATCCATACTAAATAAATCTCATCTTATTGTAATCCAAATTATTTGATATAGAATTAGGTCCTTTTGAGCACACTTAAGTAAAGCGAAAATTATAAAGGCAACGCCTATTGTACAAGAGTTACCAAATCCAAGCCTTCCTATGTTTTTATAAGTAATTTCTGCTATTTTGCCCCCTATTTAAGTCTCACAAGCAATAAGAATAACCGCTTTTGAAATTAAAGGCTGGCTGTTATCCTATAGTCGTTGCTAATGCTAGTTGTTGCTACTACGACTTTAAAGAGTTTGGAACTTAATTTGCTACATTAAAAATGCTTGATGATATAAGCAAATCACAATTATCGGATTGTGCAACTCGACAAGATGCTGATGTCGTATTAATCATCATTAATTGGCTAATCAGCATCATAAAATTTTATACAATAAATATTTCTATTAATTTCTGTAAGAGAATTTAAAATTAAGTTGCCTAATCTCATTGATAAGAGAAAATCTTAAATCGAAAAAATTCTCATTAATTTAATGTGTGAGAATCCAAAACAAGCGTTCTTGTCACAAAAAACAATATATCCAAAGTTAGTGTATCTACATTTTTCTTCATTTTGATAAATAGCTTTTAATTTTCAATTCTATTCGACTGGCAGCCACTATTCGAATTAATCATTATCAAATAAGCAATATCTTACAAAATTACAAAAAATGTTCTCAATCTCATTTCATTTCCATCTTTACCATATTGAATAGCTAAAGTTAAAATTTTTGGATAAAATTAGTCGGTTTAGACGTTTAATTTAAATACAATGATTAAAATGAGATAAGAAAATTTCATGAATATATCAATAAAAGGTTTACAATTCGAAAATAAATTAAAATTATTATATTTAATTTGAATTATAAACTAAAGAGAATGACATATAGTGAAAAAGTATATTTTATTGTCAAAAAAAATAAACTGCAAAATGGAATCAACGATTAAAGAAGTTCCAAATTGCAAATTTATTTTGCGGTAGTTTTTTATCTTCTTATTTAGAAGCTAACGCAGGCGAACTAACAGGAGAACTCGATTTATTTTTAGGCTTTAAAGTGGTGGCAGAAACTGACCAAAGTGGAATAAGTAGAAATAGTGCAATAATACAACATCCCATTAAAGCCCAATAAAAACCTTGCCATCCCCATTGCTGAGTGATATATCCCAAGGGATAGCCTGCAAAAGCAGCTCCGATATAAGCAAAAAAACCAACAAATCCAGTTGAAGTTGCCACCGCTTTTTTATGAGACAGTTCTGCAGCCGCTAAACCAATCATCATTTGTGGGCCAAAAATAGAAAAACCTATACAAAACATGATGACAGAATCAAATAACAAATAGCCAGAGGGTACCATCCAAAAAATGGCAATAAAAGCAAACATTCCTAATGTAAATAAAACATTAATAGGTCCTCTTTTTGCGCCGAAAAGTTTATCCGATGACCAACCAGCAGCTAGACTTCCAAAAAATCCGCCAACTTCAAATAAAGAAACACATCCATTTGCTCCAATGCTACTATATCCTTTGGATTCAACTAAAAATAAAGCTGTCCAATCATTGATTCCTGTTCGCACGGCATAAACAAAAAAATAGGCAAGCGCTAATATCCAAATATAGGAATTTTTAAGAACAAAATTGACTAATAGTTGTTTTGTTGTTAATTGTTCAGCCTCTTTGTCTGCCTCAGCTTTATCCACATAATCATTACGGTATTTTTCAATAGGAGGTAATCCAAGAGACTGCGGAGTATCTCTTAAACGATTGATTAAGAAAAAACTGATGAGGATGCATAAAATTCCAGGAATATACATGGCATAACGCCAGCCAAAATATTGAAGAGTAATTCCTGCTATCCAGGGGATTAAAAAACCGCCTACATTATGTGAAACATTCCATGTGGACCACCACGAACCTCTTTCTGAATGTGAATACCATTGAGTTAAAAAGCGCGCACAAGGAGGCCAACCAAATCCCTGAAACCATCCATTAAGACCCCAAAATAGGGCAAAAAAGAAAATAGAAGAAGAAAGCCCAAAACAAATATTACAAATGCCCGTTAACATTAACCCAATGGCCATCATATAACGAGAGTTAGTACGATCTCCAATGATCCCACTTGCAAATTTACTTACTCCATACGTAATTGAAAGAATACTTCCTAAAATTCCTAACTGGCTTTTATCAAAGCCCAAATCTTGAATAAGACCAGGCATCGCAAAAGTAAAACTTTTTCGAGTAAAATAGTAGAAAGCGTATCCTATGAACATCGAATAAAGAATGCGAATACGCCAATATTTATATTGATCTTTGACAAGCTCTTGGTCTTTTAATTCAGGAATATGGGGAGCTGGTTGCAGCAAATTGAGCAATTTATTCACAAGGTCTCCTTAAAGTTCATCCTAAGGCTATAGCAAACCGAATTTAATTAACGTTTGAACAGGCTGCAATTGCCGCATTCAGCTTAGGTTCAGGTTGGTTTTCAATATTCTGATATCTATAAATCTATTATTGCTTTACTACATCCGACTCAATATTCGAAAGCTTTTTTTATTCATTCAAGGCTATTTTTTAATATTTTCCCTGCAAAATCACTTTACAAGCATCCAAATTTACACAAATTTTTTCCTAAAAAAAATCAACATCGATTAAGTAAGAACTTTAACTTTAAAGATAGATCTGTGTCTAAAAAACGTTAAATTTTTTCAATACCATCTATTTTTGCCATGAGCTTTCTAAAAGTCAAGAAATAAGACTATTTATGAATATAAATTGAAAAATTCATATTATATAAAGTTCATAAAATTATTAAATAGTAAATAAATATTTAAATTAATTAAATTAAAAATAGAGGGAGAATTCCTGAAGAGGTTAAGACTTTCTCAGGAAAATTTCATTCAATTTTTTAATTAATTTAGTAATAAAAACTTCTTTAGCTAAAAAATGTTTAGAATGTAAATAGATAGACCAAATCATTAGAAGATAGACTCTAATTAACAATTGCTATAGAATGATTGCCTCTATCACGTACTTTACTTTACCCAGAATATATCAAAAAAAGAATAATCGACTTTAATCGCCGACTAAAAATAGGACAGAGAATAAAAAAACCTATTTTTTAACAGCTAAATTTTCATTGACGCTTCTTTTTAAATATGTTAAAAATTTTTAAAAATATAATTAGCAAGGTATTTAGCTTCTTATGATTCGGCTTACAATAAACGCTTCATCGGATTCAGAAATACATCTATTTGATCAATCCACAATTCTGATAGGGGCAGATGCGAAACAAGCAGACCTTGTTTTGCCAGGAAATTTCATCCAACCCATTCACCTAAAAATTATTGATCAAAATGGTTTTTTAATTCTGATTAATCAAGCTAAAGACCCTTTTGTTTCTATTAATGGACACCCTTTTGGAAAAAAATTATTAAATTCGGGAGATGTCATTACTGTTCATCAAAATCAACTCTTATTTGAAAATCTCGCTCATACAAGCCTTGAAAACTCGAATGATACACCTTTATTTTCTAATCATGCTCTTGATCAAAAAACGTCCGGAGAAGATCCACATCAATCTGGCGAAATTGCATCTTCGTACTCACTAAACATGTCTCTGCCTTTTGAAAACGAAGTCGAAGCGTTAAGCGATAATGAATGGAATCAAACAAATTTAGATCAATACTTAAACCTCTCCACTGATAGTACACATTCAATTAGTCCAATTTCTTCGAACAATTCTAAGAATAAAGAACCAGGTGAAAAGAAGAATCAAAGCCTCAAAGATGATTATCTACGAGATTTAGATGATGAAAATCAAACTAAAAAAGATACCGTGTTTAATTACACCCTTACTGAATCTGGACATTTGATAAGAGCTTGGAAATGGCTTATTTTGTTCATCTTATTAATTTTGACTATCACAGGATTTGTAGGAACCATTATTTACTTTAGATTCAGCGATAAGGCCGAAATTCAAGAAACAATTGCTTCTCAAGGAGTCGCAGATGTGGCAATGGCATTAACATACGCGAAACTATACAGACTTAAACCCCATAATCAAAATTGGGCAGATCTCGATTTCTTAAAAAACAATTTTCAAGCTATTCTAGCTGATACGCCATCATATGGCAATCAGATCGATGCTCAAGGTCAGTTTATTTGCTGCCCTTACACATTAAGAATCTATACAAATAGCGATTTATCTCATTTCCTGTTAATTGCTCAGCCTGCACCAAGTATTTATTATTGGTTAATTCCAAAATCAACCATCGTTGTTGATTCCAATGCAATGGAATTGCGCACACATTAAAAGACCTACGCACTTTAAATCGACTGCTCGCTAATCCAGAACCTTTAGAAGGGACCAATGGTAAAGATATTTCCGCTTTGATTAAACAAGGAACTCTCACTCGACTAGCTACTCTTTCAACCGATCCTAATCAACAAGATTTTTCTCCACCAAAAAATTTAGGGTGGATCAAACCTGGAGCAGAAAATTTTATCTATAATTCCCCCCGATATTTTCGTTTAGGCCATCCTTTAATACAAAAAGCAATCAATCTTGCAACCGCAAAAGGAACTAGCCAAGAAGTTTCTGCATTAAAACAAGATGTGGAAAATTTTTCTAAACTTCCTCATGCAGTGCTTTACTCAGAGCAAGGAAAAAAAACAGCTTTACAAACAAAACAAGGGATTGCCACCTTCGCTCCATCCAATAAAATTCTTTTGGGATATCTTTTATTTAATAAACAGGGAAAAATTCAACAAGCTCATTTACTTAAAGATGAAGAAGAAATCAAAGATCATATTTTTTTGAAAGAAAAAGAACAGATTGCATTGATTGGATCAGAAATAAATGAAAAAAATATTAAAGAAGAAAACGAACCACTTCATATGGACCATACCACCCACGTCGATTTTAACCATCCTATCTATATCCAACTACAAGCTTTAACGCTGGCGAGAGAAAACGAACTTACTCCTCTTTCTACTGCTTTAAACCATTTAATCAATCGAGAATTACACCATCCTAGTGGACATTTTCAAACCGATTTTCAAACTCTTTCTCACTCTTATTTGATGACTGACGCCAAACATCGACAATTACTTAAAGAAGCACTTGAAATGCTTTACCAGCAATATGAAGATATGCCGATTAATCAATTTATTGTTTTTGTTAAACAGCTTCATTTAGAGCATTTAATTATACAAAATGATAAATCCATCGGCTTTGTTGATGAAAATTGTATTCAAAATTTAGAAACAATGTTAACGCAAATAGAAAAAGCTAAATCATTAATAGAATTGGATAATCTAATTCATATTTGCAATTCATGGTTAAATTTTGATTACATCAAAGATCCTGAAGAATTGATCAAATATCAAAACCTGGTCAGAAATAGCGTGTTAAGTCAATTAGAGAAACATCTTTTATCTCAAACAAAACATGTTAATGTTAAAGAGCAAGATAAAGAAATTTTAAAAAAGATTTTAAGTCACAAGCGTCTGATTAAATCAGAAGAAAAAGATTTTTTTTTAGAAGAATTTGAAGCATTGTTAACAAATAAATCTACTTTTCAAGAAGAAAATACGGAGGCTTCAGTTTCTACTTCTACAGAAGAAAAAATAGAAATACAGCCAGACCGAACTGTTTCTGGCAATATCGAACTTTAATTTTTAATTAAATTCTAAAGCTTATGACAACATGCAAAATTGATCGATAGAAATCCAAAGTTTGGACATTGCTGAAAAATTAACTTGTCTATTATTTTATCTCATTTAAATTTTAATACTGTCGTCATCCCAGCTAGTTTCAAACGCGAGCTCTTGTTAATCCTAGCGTTACGTTAGTTATTTTTCACCATTGCACTTTTTATAATTTTCCAAGTATCCTATTTTTTTCTTATTTTACGTTTGACTAAAAGGGCATTCATGAAATTTTCAATTCCCCCAGGAGTTTTCGATATCATTCCAACAAACACCCAAGAAATTTGGAAGAGTTCTTATTTATGGGATTTTGTTGAACAAACCATTAGAAAAACAGTACGAGATTATGGTTATCAAGAAATTCGAACTCCTTTATTTGAACGAACAGAACTTTTTCAAAGAAGTGTGGGAGAAACATCTGATATTGTTTCTAAAGAAATGTATACCTTTGAAGATAAAGGTGGGCGTTCTATGTCGCTTCGCCCAGAAGGAACAGCGCCTGTCATGCGTTCTTTCATTGAAAATCAATTGCATACAATCGCTCCGTTACAAAAACTTTTTTATATTGCTCCTATGTTTCGCTACGAAAGAGCTCAAGCCGGGCGATATCGACAACATCATCAATTTGGAGCCGAGGCTATTGGTAATAGTTCGCCCGAACAAGATGCTGAATTGATTGATTTACTTTATACGCTTTATAAACGACTAGGACTTCAAAACTTAAGTTTGAATATTAACTCTATTGGAACTATTTCTTGCAGACATACATTTAGACAAGCTTTAAAAGATTATTTAAAGCCTCATTTAAATAATCTTTCCTCTGATAGTCAAAATCGCTTTGAAACTAATCCCTTGAGAATTTTAGATTCAAAAAATGCTCAAGACAAACAAATTGTTGCTGACGCTCCCTCAATTCTAGATTTTCTCGACGAAGATTCTCAAATTCATTTCGAACAGCTTAAGAAACTTCTTAAACAATTAAAAATTCCTTATCAAGTTAATCCCCTTCTCGTCCGAGGATTAGATTACTATAATAAAACTGTTTTTGAAGTAGTTGTGGGGGAACTGGGAGCTCAAAATAGTATTGGTGGAGGTGGAAGATATGATGGTCTTCTTCGAGAATTAGGTGGTCCTGACCTTCCGTCCATTGGCTTTGGGACCGGGATTGAACGTATCATTCAAACGATGATTAACCAAGGCATTCCCCTCCCTTCTCCTTCTCACCCCAGTTTATTTTTAATTCCAATGGGTGATGAAGCTAAACATCTTTGCTTTACTCTAACACATGAACTTAGACAACAAGGTATCCCGACTCAAATGGATTTCAGCGGAAAAAAGTTAGGAAAAGTTCTACAATATGCTGATCAAATTGAATCTACCTATGTCGTTGTGATTGGAGAAAATGAACTCCAAACACAAGAGATTGAACTTAAAGAATTGGCAAGTGGAAAAAAATACAAATTAACCATTGATGAATTAGCTCCTACATTAAAAAATTGATCTTCATGGACAATTTTATTTGAAGTTGTGGAAAGAATTATCTATTCCTTTTGAAACGGAAAAACAAACGCAATTTTTCGTTGAAAAGCTACATAAGTCTCTTCACGGAGCACAAAAGTTAAAAAACAAGCCATGAATAATGCCGAAAAAACGAAAAAACTAGTGGATGAATCTTATGATGTTTGATTACCGTAGATCCCATACGTGTGGACAATTACGTAAAGAAAAAGTGAATTCTCAAGTGACCTTATCTGGATGGGTTAATCGCCGACGAGATCACGGAGGTCTTATTTTTATTGATTTAAGAGATCGTTTTGGCTTAACCCAGCTCGTTTTCGATCCAATTAAAAGTCCAACTGCCCATTTAGCGGCTGAGAAATTACGCTCCGAATGGGTTATTTCCGTTAAAGGAACAGTGATTCCTAGACAAGAAGGAATGACAAATCCAAAGCTTCCCACTGGAGAAATCGAGATTATGGTCCATGAAATGGACATTCTCTCAAAATCGAAAACACCCCCATTTTCGGTTTCTGATGACCTTATTGAGGTTAACGAAGAGCTAAGATTAAAATATCGTTATCTAGATATTCGACGAGGAGATGTAGCAAAGAAATTAATCACTCGCCATCAAGCTATGCTTGCAGTTAGAAATTATTTAAATAACCAAGGATTCTTAGAAATTTCTACTCCAATTTTAGGTAAATCTACGCCTGAAGGAGCACGCGATTATCTTGTTCCTTCACGTGTCTATCCAGGAAATTTTTACGCACTACCGCAATCTCCACAGATTTTTAAACAATTGTTGATGATTTCTGGAATGGATCGTTATTTCCAAATAGCGCAATGTTTTAGAGATGAAGATTTGCGAGCTGATAGACAACCAGAATTCACGCAAATCGATATGGAAATGAGCTTTGGTACGCCTGAAGATCTAATAAATATTGTAGAAGATTTGATAAAAACAGTTTTTAAAACCTGTTCTAACATCGATGTACCAACACCATTTAAACGCTTGTCGCATGCAATTTGTATGGAAGAATATGGATGTGATCGTCCCGATCTTCGCTTTGGTATGAAACTGCACAATTTAAATCATCTTGCTGCTCAAACAACATTTTCGGTCTTTTTAGATCAAATCAGAGAAAATGGTCTTGTGAAAGGATTTTGTATCAAAGGTGGGGCCGATTTTTCACGAAAAACAATCGATGAATATACTGAGTTTGTAGGACGTCTAGGGGTAAAAGGATTGGCTTGGATTAAAAGACAAGAAAATGGTCTTAATTCAAGTATTGTCAAATTCTTTCCTGAGTCTATTCATCAACAGCTAATTGAAGAAATGGAAATGGAAGTAGGAGATATCATCTTTATGATTGCTAATACTCCTTCTAAAACAAATCAAGCACTTGATCATTTAAGGCGTAAAATCGCAAGAGATCGCAATCTTGTCGATCCGCATCATTATGAATTTTTATGGGTAACCGATTTCCCTCTATTTAGTTGGAATGAAGAAGAAAAAAGACTTCAGAGCGAGCATCATCCATTCACTTCTCCACATTTAGAAGATCTTCATTTAATGGAAACTAACCCCTTGAAAATGCGTTCCTCAGGTTATGACATTGTTCTCAATGGTTATGAAATTGGGGGAGGTTCGCAACGTATTCACAATAGTGATCTCCAACAAAAGATTTTTGAACGGTTAAAATTTTCTCCAGAAGAACTCGAAACAAAATTTGGATTTTTCTTAGAAGCCCTTAATTATGGTACTCCTCCTCATTTGGGAATTGCTTTAGGATTGGATCGTATTATCATGATTTTAACCCAAACAGAAAATATTCGTGATGTTATTGCATTTCCTAAAACCCAGAAAGCAAGTGATCTAATGATAGAATGCCCTTCCCCGGTAGCTAATGAACAACTTAAAGAATTAGAAATACGTGTACCTGACTCTCAATTTTCTTGGACTTAATTCGTGAGATTGCCTACAGTAATATTCTTTCAAATGGAGGTCTATTTATGTTCAAACAGACAAAATTATTAGCTCTAGCTAGCTTTGGAATGTTTATCGGATGTGGTGTCTTGCATGCTAATGATGCCAATATAGCAACAAATCAGACTAATAAAAGTGTTCAAGCTTCGACTGAAACACCAAAATCTGATCAAATTGACATGCAAAAACTTTCTGAAGCTTTCGGCCATTTTATCGGCCGAAATTTACAAGCTCCTGGCTTGCAATTTGACTTAGAAGCTATTATCAAAGGGATTCGTGAAGGTGCAGCTGGAAAACCTGCCCCTCTGTCAGAAAAAGAATATGAAGAAATGATGGCAGCTGTTCAAGAAAGAGCATTTAAAGAAATGTCAACAAAGAACTTAAAAAATGCCAATGATTTTATGATAAAAAATAGCCAAAGTACAGATGTCACTGAGATCGTTCCGGGCAAACTGCAGTATTCAGTAGAAAAAGAAGGAACAGGGCCAGTCGTTGAGCCTCACTCTTCTCCAAAAATTCATTATACAGGAAAATATCAAGATGGAACTGTGTTTGGAACTTCTGAAGAAATGGACGGTCCTATTACCATTCCTCTTGATCAAACAATCCCTGGCTTTAGCAAAGGAATTGTAGGAATGAAAGAAGGAGAAAAAAGACGTCTTTACGTTCATCCTGATCTCGGATACGGAACGACCGGACAACTTCCTCCAAACGAACTTTTAATTTTTGACATTGAAGTGATAAAAGCCAACTCAGACGATGCGAAAACTAAAACAGGTAAATCTGCTGATGATGCGGATGAAGAAGATCTTTTTATCGATGAAGAAGAATATGATCTTGAGCCCGCTCAAAAAAATGCAAAAACACCAGAAGCTTCAAATACTTCTGCTAAAAATTAATAAATTGCATTAACTCCGATCTCATTGAAAATTTGCAAGCCCAAAGTCTTGCAAATTTTCATTAAATTTCCTTTTCCTCTATGAAAATTATTTTATTCCAACCTCAAATTCCCCAAAATGCCGGTAATATTGTAAGAACTTGTGCCGTTACTGGAACAGATTTAATAATGGTTCACCCTTTGGGATTCAGTACGCATGATCGATGGCTAAAGCGAGCAGGTCTAGATTATTGGGAAGGTGTCAGCGTCTCATTTATTGAAAATTTGGAAAATTACCTAGAAAATCAACAAGCTTCTTTTTACTTTTTCTCTAGCAAAGCGACAACTCTTTATACTGAAGTTTCTTACGCTGCAGATTCTTTTCTGATATTTGGCTCAGAAACTAGCGGTCTCCCTTCCATTTTTCAAGAGAAATGGGGAAATCGATTTGTTAAAATCCCTATGAAGCCAAAAGTACGTTGTTTAAATCTTGCTACTTCTGCCGGTATCGCCTTGTATGAAGCGTGGCGTCAACAAGGATTTATGTAACAATAATATTAAGCCTTTATAAACTTAGTTTTAAGCCTCAAGTTCTTCTTTTACAATCTGGTCGACCATTTTGATAAACGCTTGCTTTGTTTCTTCTTCGCTACATACTGATTGAATATTTAAGTTCTGTAACTTTTGTTGGTCTGTTAAATAATTAGCTCGAGCCAAAATTTTCATTTCTGAATTGAGAGGTTGTGCGACTTGAATAATTTTTAAAGTTGTATTCAAACTCGGAACAGTAATCAGTAGCAAATCAGCATCTTTAATATGAGCATCTTCTAAAATGGTAGGAAGTGTAGCATCTCCAAAAACAGCTCGTTGATGGCTATCACTTAAGAAAGCAATTGTATCTACATTTTGGTCAATCACAGTCACATCAAAATTTTGCTGTTCTAAAGTCTGCGCAATAGCTCGACCTAAAGGCCCAAATCCAATAACAATTGCGTGAAGAGAATGAAAAACTGGAGGAATATCATTGGGAACTAAAGGATTATAGGTATTTTGCACAGATTCGATAGAATTCTGTAAAAAGTTAATACCTTTAAATAAGAGAGGGTTGATAGAAATAGAGATAAGAGCACAAGCAACAATAATATCATAGCCTTCATCAGGTAAAAGATGAAATTTAATTGCTTCTTCACCCAAGATAAAAGAAAATTCTCCAATTTGAGCAAGTGCCAAGGCAACTGTCAAAGCAACTTTGACAGGATAACGCATGATCACTACAATTAAAAATGCTGCAAGTGGTTTAATAACAACAACAATCGCTAAAATTCCTATAAAAAGGGTAAAATTCTCCATAATTGCCATGGGATTAAAAATCATCCCTACAGTTAAAAAGAAAATAACGGCAAATGCATCCTTCATCGGAAGAGCGTTGGCTGCTGCTTGATGTTTTACGTGGGTTTGCCCAATCACCATCCCCGCGATAAATGCACCCAATGCAATCGATGTTCCAAAAACTAGTGCTGAAGCGACTGCTATCATGAATGTTAATGCTAACAAAGCGAGTGTAAAAAGCTCATGTGATCTAAGCCTAGCAATATGCATAAGGATAAAAGTCACAATTTTTTTTCCAAATGTGAACATGACCAGAGCTAAAAGAAGAAATTTAAAAACTGTCCAACCTAAAGTCTCTAATAATTCAATTAAAGGAAGATTTCCTTCTTTAGCAAAGGTAGAAATAACAGGTAATAAAATCAAAACTATAACAGTCAAAATATCTTCAACGATTAACCAACCTATGGAAACATGACCTTCTAACGTATCTAAAAGATGGTTATCAGATAAAACTCTGACAAGAACAACTGTACTAGCCACACCAATAGCCAAACCAACGATAATTCCCACTTCAATAGGCCAACCAATTGCATAAACGATCCAAGCCCCACATGCGGCAGCGACTAAAGTTTGTCCTATCGCACCCGGTATTGCAATATTTTTTACGTTGACTAAATCTTCCCATTTTAGATGTAAACCCACTCCAAAGAGCATTAAAACAACGCCAATTTCAGCTAGTTGTTCAGAGACATTGACATCTGCAACAAAGCCCGGGGAATAAGGACCTATAATATACCCCGCAAGTAAGTAGCCCAAAATCGGTGAGAGCTTTAAACGGTGAGTAATATAACCCAAAATTCCTGCTAAAGAAAAACCAAAGGCTAAAATGAGTACAATCTTCAGATTATGAGAGTCCATGCTGTTAACCATCCATTATTGCTTTCCCGAAACTTAGCACGTCTAGCATTTATCAGAAACAGTGGATATTAAATCATAAATTTTTTTTTGATTTAGGTTAAAATTGAAATGTAAAAACTCTTTTAATAGGAATGACTTAGATTTAAATGCATTAAATTCACATTCTACCCTAACAAGGGGTAAAAATGGCCTTTTGAGAGTTTTAGTCGTTTTAATCCTGTATTTCCAAACTTTTGAACCGGTCATCGCTGAAAAATTTAACAAGGTAACAAAAATAGTAAGGTTCGTTTGTTCTAAGAAAAAAGGAAACAGTCTAAAAGGATAAACTATTATTGAATTCGAATTTGCATTCGCTTCTATCTTGGGAAAAAAATTACCTTAACAAAAAAAATTCTACTTAACTTAAATAGTTAAGAGATAAAAAAAGAACTTGACTCAAGAAAATTTCTCTTGAGTCAAGTATTGTAAATATTAAGTAAAAGATTGAACGAGGTTTAAGAGATAATCTAAATCTTTTACCCCAACCACTCTTTTCACTTCTTTTCCATCTTTAAAAACGATCAACGTCGGTACAGAGGTAATTTGCAAATCTGCCGTTGTGCTTTGCGCTTGATCAATATCAAGTTTAGCAACTTTTGCTTTCCCCTGTAGCGTAGTAGATAATTGTTCAACGATTGGAGCTATCATTCTGCAAGGCCCACACCAAGTGGCATAAAAATCAACCAAAGTGACACCTTGAGAAATTGTTTGTTGAAAATTATCATCATTTAAATGAACAAGTTTGTCTGACATAAATACTCCTTATTAAAATAAACAAAATTTAGTCTATACCAGAGGGTATAAAGATTGTCATTCTTTAAAAACAGTGATACTTGAAATAAACGGCTAAATGCGTTATAATTGTTGTTTATAGTTTGAATTTTTCCTGATAAACGCAAGGTTTTCTAGCTATTTATTAATCTTTCTTGTGCTTCTAGAAAAGGCTATTTATTTTCGCTAAATGGATGAGCGAAAATCAACAAGATCTCGGTTTACAATAAATTTGCAACTGCAGTTGTGATGCAAAGTTCAAACAATTAATCAAATATTATTCAATGTTTTTAAAGAGTGAATTGCATGGCTCAAGAACCTTCTTTTTTCGTTTTAGCTTATTATCATTTTACTGCAATCGCAGATCCGCATCAAGAAGTAAAGGCCCACAAAGAATTTTTTAAAGACCGAAATATTACTTCTCGAATTTATTTATCCGAACAAGGCATTAACGGTCAAATGAGTGGAAAACGAGAGGATGCAGAAGCTTATATGAATTGGCTTCATGCAAATCCTCTTTTTGAAACAATGCCATTTAAAATTCATTCTCATCACGAAAATGTATTTCCAAGACAAACCGTTAAGTATCGCAAACAACTTGTCGCTCTCGATGAAGACGTAGATATGAATCAAACAGGTCAACATATCTCCCCTCTCGAATGGAAAGAATTATTAGAAAAAGAAAAACGTCCGCTTCTTTTAGATGTGCGAAATGAATATGAATGGCAGGTAGGTCGGTTTGATGGAGCCGAATGTCCTCCTTGTGACACATTCCGTGAATTCAAAGAATACGCAGAAAATCTTAAAACGCAAGTCAACCCTGAACAAACTCCTATTATGATGTATTGTACAGGGGGCATTCGATGTGAACTATATTCCTCTTTGCTCAAAAAAGAAGGATTTAAAGAGGTTTATCAATTAGAGGGAGGAATCATTAACTATGGCTTGAAACAAGGAAGTGAACACTGGCTCGGAAAATTATTTGTTTTTGATGATCGTTTAACTATTCCGATTAGTCAAGAACCAGCCCCTGTCATTGGATCTTGCCATCATTGCCAAACGTCCAATGAAACTTATTACAATTGCGCAAATATGGACTGCAACCACCTGTATCTGTGTTGCCAAACTTGCGTAGAGAAATTTTTAGGTTGTTGCTGTACGGATTGCCAAAATGCTCCCCGCGTCAGACCTTATCATCATCAAGATGTTCACAAGCCATTTCGAAAACGGCATCACTATTTTAAAGATGATTTGACAAGTAAACAATAAAGTTTATGGCCTAACAGTCATTCATGATTTTCTGTATAAGCTGAAAATTTTCAGACAAATTCAGCCTCCTTATTCCAAAACACACTAAAAATTTGTCTGCTTAACTAATCAAACCATTTTCAAGAGTAAAAATGACAATGATAAAAAATCTTTCAAAATTAAGTTTTATCAGCGCTCTCTTATCTCTGTTTGTTTCAACGTTAGTAAGCGCTTATTTGTCTTCTTCTTTCTCTGTATATCTCTCACACAGCTGCTTTTGCTTTGTCCCAACTATTTTTATGTTCCCCCTTCACTTTGAAAGCAATGAAGTCTAAACTGATGTCAATGTCCGCACTATCTGACAAAAAGAACAGGATATAAATAACTTTTATTCGCTGAAAAAAAATTTCATAACACGTGTCAAAAAAAATTCGATTTTTTATTTTCAAAACATCTAGGTTGGCATTGAGAGATTACGGTGTTTGAGAAGTGATAAAATTTTCTTTTGTGTTTCATCTAAGATAACAGTCAAACCTGGTTTGACCCCTCTTTCAGATAATTCAAAAGCTTTCATGGTATTGCAAATGCGGCCGTCCAATCGAATGCCGAGTCCCTTAAGGTTAACCATGTTTCCCCAGTCTCCAAACATTTCTAAAGTCATTTCACAAGCCGTAATGATAAATATGACAGGTTTATCTGGATTTTGATGAACAATTTCAAAGATTTTTCCTCCAATATAATGAATTGTTGGAATGAATAAAGGAATGGTTTGTTTTGAAGTGATGGCATTGACTGATTTACCAATAAAGCATTGTTGGCAAACAGAATGAGAGGCATCTCGCATACAATCGGGAGTAAAGCGACCAGACGGACATTCAAAAGGTTTATGACAATAAGAAAATCCTAAAACAAAAATAGCCGACGGATTTTCTAAAAGAGTTTGAAATTGGTCAACAGAATCTACTCCATAGAGAAAAAAATCCCCTTCTCTCTTATAGGGTTTTGTCTGCCAACAAGATTTCAAAAAAGCCCACCCATATTTAAAAGGGTGCTTCAAAAATCCTTTCAGAATAGTTCTTTCATGATCTTTTGTTAACATCCATTTTAAACTTTTCCACTTTAAATACTTAGCTGTTTCTTCAGTCATACCAACCATATCGGGTAAAACTGCCAGTTTTTTTATGGGCCTTTTTTTAGCTGCTAGTTGAGCTTTTTGGTCCCATTCTTTTTCAGCTTCATCCCAATGCTTTTGCCACATGGTTAATTTTGTCATAAAATGTTCCTTTAAAAAGATCGTCCGAAGGTTGAAAATTTGAAAAGAAAACAGTATCTTTATTTGTTTTTCTAACACTATAACAAATCAAGGCTTTATTCATGAATGAAATCGGTTACACTTTAGACATTGAAGAGATGAATAAAACCGGATTTTTGACTCTTAAATTAACAGAAGTGATAAAAGAAGGTTATCATCATCGCCTGCATTATCCCTTAACCAGAAATTTAGCCAAATGGAAAGCGTCTATTCAACAAGATCGCGAAAAAGAAATTTTTACATCCCTTTTTAAAGAAGAGGTTAACTATCAAACCAAACTCATAGGACGTTCCCCTTCTCTAGAAACTACGACCTCTCCTTTTTTCCATATTTCTTCAAATCAAGCGGTCAATCTCTTAAATCTTCTAGGATCTTTGCAAAAAATTTATTTAAACAATAAGCAACTGGTTGTCGATTTTGTTGGGAAAGTTGAATTTTATTATGAAGTATTTCCTTTAAATACCAACCAAATAGAAATAAAAGGGCATTTGAAATGGCGTGATCAAGATATTGACATCGCCAGTTGTGATTGCATCGGACCTGGTAAACCTGTCTGGTTTGTACGAGGGATTTCTTTAAAAGGAATTACAACCTTTATCTCATGGAAAGAGCTTCAACGTGCTTATCAAACACGGCCTTGGATCTTGGAAGGTTCACAAAAAGCTGCTTTTTTAGAAGAGTTAGAAGAAAATGATTCTGATTCTCCGCAATTGATGATAAAAGGTCATTCCATTGAAAATGTCTATAAACAAACTGAACCTCTCCCTTTTCTCATTTTAAAAGATCGCTCCGGTGGCTTTGCAGATCTTTGGTTAAATTATGGAAATGGGTTAAAAATTGCTTTTCATGAATTAAAAAAAACTTCTTTTAAACGTCAAGAAGAAGCCGAAAAAAATTTTGAAAAAGATTTATTAGAAACGGATTTCATCAAGAAAAATGTGGGGACCTCTCACTATTATTGCCCTCTTGATAAGGTTGCCAAAAGTCTCACTTTCTTATTAGAAATTGGTTGGGTGATTTTAGACTGGAAAGAAAACCGGGTCATTAAACAAGATCATATTGATTTAAAATTGGAAGATGCCCCTCAAATGATAAAAATTAAAGGCTCCGTTCGCTACGAAACTCATGAAGCCGACGTCAGTTCCGTATTAGGAGCTTTTAATCGACGAGAGCGATTTATACAACTGAACCCAGGCACAGTCGGCCTTCTTCCAGAGTTACATTCTGTACAAGAATTAAAAGAACTTGCGGAAGAAGGAGAAATCATTGGACAAGAAGTACATATCAAAAAAAGTCATATTGGTGCACTTTCTTCGTTATTTGATCGAACAGAACTTCCTTCTACACTATCCATTTTTAAACAAAAGTGGGAAAATTTTAAAGGAATAGAAACTGCTTTACCTGCCCCTTCTTTTGAAGGACATTTAAGGCCTTATCAACAAGAGGGATTAAACTGGCTTTCTTTTTTATTTAACTATGGATTCCATGGAATTTTAGCAGACGAAATGGGACTTGGAAAAACAGTCCAAGTACTGGCCTTTATTTCTCGGTTCGCTTCCGAATCTAAACATTTGATTGTTGTTCCTACCTCCTTACTTTTTAATTGGAAAAATGAAATTTGTCGCTTTTTACCTTCATGTTCGTGCTATATTCACCAAGGTTCTCAGCGTGCAAATTCTATAGAGATTTTGCAAAACTATTCGATTATCTTGACTTCTTATACTACGTTAAGATTAGATCTTTCTCTCTTACAAAAATTAGATCTAAGTACACTCATTTTAGATGAAGCTCAACAAATTAAAAACGCTCATACACAGACATTTCAAGCAGCTTGTTCATTATCCTCTCACTTTAGGTTGTGTATCACCGGCACACCTATTGAAAATCATCTTGGAGAACTTTGGTCTCATTTTCATTTTCTAATTCCTGATCTTTTTGGTTCAGAAGAAAGTTTTAATGCAGATATTCAAGCAGCAAGTGCTGATCGACGTTATCTCGATCGTATTAAGAAAAAAGTGGCTCCTTTTATTCTCAGAAGACAGAAACAAGAAGTGGCTAAAGACCTGCCTGCCCGTATTGATCAAATTGTTTGGATCGAAATGAGTGAGTCTCAAAGGCAGCATTATGAACAGTTTTTAGCTAATTTTAAGGGAAATTTATTTAAGAAAATTGAAGCTGAAGGGATTACTAAGCATCGATTAGAAGTTCTAGAAGCTATTCTCCGTCTCCGTCAGATTTGCTGCCACCCCCTTCTTGTTTCATCGATAATAGAGGAAAAAGAAGATTTAATAACTAGCGCCAAATTTGATCTTTTAATGCAAGATTTACAAACAATCAGAGAGGAAGGACGAAAAGTTCTTGTTTATAGTCAATTCACTTCGATGTTAAAATTAATGACACGCTATGCTAATCAGCAAGGTTGGACGTACGCTTATTTAGATGGAAGTACTCAAAATAGAGAAAAAGTCGTAACTGAATTTCAAGAAAACCTGGAACAATCTATTTTCTTTATCAGTTTAAAAGCTGGGGGTGTCGGATTAAATTTAACTGCTGCAGACTATGTAATACTTTACGATCCGTGGTGGAATGAAGCCGTCGAAGAACAAGCTATTAATCGAGCCCACCGCATTGGACGCCAGGAGCAAGTGATCGCCAAGCGTTTCGTTGTTATTGAGAGCATTGAAGAAAAAATGATGAAGTTGAAAGCCGCTAAAAGAACACTGGTTGATGACATTTTTGATTTCGAAGCGGCTCCCACTCAATTAACCATTGAAGATTTGCGCTATTTAATTAGTTAATTTTGGATGATAATTTTCTACACCCTCTTATTAACCATTAAAATCTGCATTATTTTCTTGCTCTGATTCATAAAGCTCGCGAGCTGTAACTTTGACTGTTTCAAGACCACCTGCGAAGCCAACTAATCTCATTAGATGATCTACATAACCTAATTCAGTTAGTAAATGATCATTAAGAGATTCCAAATAAGCTACTTTTTTAAGAAGATCTGTCTTTTTCATATTCACCTCCAAGGTGTACATGATTATTTATGCATGTGGTATGCCATCTTCGACTGATTCATCAAAAAAAACCAAACCCCGAGCTTAGGGTTATTATATATTATAAAAGCTCAGGGCTACTATGACCTATTATGAATCTATTAAACTATAATGGCATTGATAAAACTTTATTACACACACAATATATTAATTATTGATTAAGAGGCTGCTAAATTTTTATTAATCTACTTAATATTTTACTTTTTTATCAGAATCATAAACCCTGGTATCAGTTATTATTAGTAGCGAGTCTTACTGACTTGCCAGGGTGTTATTATTAGTTTTTATTAGCTATATTAATAATTTAGCATTGATGAAAGGCCTATAAAACCGTAATTATATTAACAATTGATAAAGATCTAATCAAAATCAGGTAAAACTTACGAAATTTTACTTTAATCTACTTATTTTTAGAAATTAAGATTATTTTTAAAAATCTATTCGTGTTGAAAACACTTATTTTTTTGAATAATTTTTAAAAGTTTTCTTTTTTATATTTTCTTTCCATTCTTATGGGTTTCAAATACTAAAAGCCCTTCTAGCAATACCTAAACATAAAAAAGGAAATGTTTAAATTTCATGCCCTTTTTCATTCTCAGCTTCAGCATTTTGTAATAATTCCAAAGCAACTTCTTTAGCAGATGCGAGACCGTGAGGAAATCCAACAGATTTGAGCAAGCTATCAACGTAAACTAACTCTGTTTCTAATTGGTCATGAACAAATTCAAGGTAAGCTATTTTTTTTTCTAACTGTGCCTTATTCATGGGATTCCTCCTTTTTCTGGAATACCAAATCAATGCAAATCCTATGCCAAATAAAATTGTAGAGCTACTTCATGATTTATTAAATTGAGTTTGTTCGCGATTTAGCAAGAAGTTATTTTGAAGAAAGCGACAAATTAAACTAGAGGTAAGGTGGAAACATCGAAGCATGAACTTTATTTAAACCAACCTCAAATTCCACAATTTGAATTGCATTTAAAAGAGTTACTCCCTTAAGTTACCCTTCATCTTACAGATAAAGCGTTGGTGATCAGCTTGCATAAAAATTATCAAAATTATTATTGGAAAGGAGGAAGACCAAAAAGTCTAAACTTTTTGAATGAAGTAAGCTCTTACAGCTATAAAATAGTTACTGAATCTTATGGAAAATGGTATTTCATAGAAAAATACAATTTCGGTGCCTTTGAAAAGATCATTTTTGACTTCCTATTGTTGCTAGATTTTCGCTGTCTAAACCCTATTCATCAAAATGCGTGGCAAAGGAAACAACTTAACAAAGGATCCACACAAATTCAGTGTTTATTACGTAATCAAGAAGACCGCGCTATTTTTTTCAAAACCCACTGTTTTCATAACCAAAACTGTACATTTTGTGAAATTCGCTCTATTCATGGCCTTCTCTTAGCTTTTCAAAAATTGTATTATCAAAACAAACAGGATGCCTTTAATAGATTTGTTCTATTCAATCTAGAAAATCGTTTTTTCATGATAAAAACATATCAAACAACCCAGAAACGGGGAAGTTCACTTCCCTTTTATCAGAAGAGTGGGATATGCAAACACCTTTGCTTGTAATCGGTTAAAATTATGCCATCTTTAATCAGTCTACGAAATAAAAAAATATATCATATTAAACAAGGATTAGAGTTATTAAAAGCTTATCAATTGAATTGTTCTCTTCCTTTCCGTTTTGGTTGTACCAAAGGGCTATGTGCTGTTTGCGCCATTAAAGTAGTTAAAGGAATGGAAAATCTTTCGAAAAAGACTCAAGAAGAAACAGCCACTTTAACAACTAAACGGTTGGACGCCAACTATCGTTTAGCTTGTCAATGTGCAATTTTTGGAGAGGTTGTCATTGATTAATGACAACCTTAAGGAATTTGCTATTGATTGGATAACATATCATAAGTAGGTTTATTAACCGGACGGTCTTTAAAATACCAATCTGTTTGAGTCGTTGTTCCTACATAATTATAACAAGGGCCATGTTTTCTTCCGTTAACCCAGGTTCTTTTTTGAACAACTTGATTCCCATTGCGATATCGATATTCAATACCATGTGGACGCCCTTCTACATAAGGAAGATCTGCATATTTTTCTCCATTTTCAAAAATAATGGTATTTCCATGTTGGCAATTATTTTTCCATTGTTCAATCGAAATTGGTTCCCCAGACATGGTATAAGTCTTTCTTTCTCCTTGAATGACACCATTTACATAAGGAGTATAAGCTGCAGGGGTTCCGTTAGGATGATAGGTTGTTCGCATTGTCATTTGCCCATCTTGGATTTGGTCCACTGAGTGAAGAAGTCCATAGCTATCCCGCACTATTCGCTTACCAAACCCATCTTGCACAGAAGATTCTATTTGGTTGGCTAAGTTATAATAATCGGCCTTAACTAATCCTTGCTCGTTAAACTCCTCTTTGGACTGAGGCGCTCCTCCTTCATACCAAGAAATGACAAAATATTGATCAGCAGATCGATAATCTATTTGTTGTTTTGGCATTCCACTCGCATAATAGTAAATTTCTTGAATTAAATTCCCCTGATCATAAACTTCTTTTTTTTCAATGCATTCACGATGAGGGAATGTATAAGTTACTTCTCCATGCAATATCCCTGATTCATAGGTTTTTGAAACGACCACACCATCACGGCGTGTAGATAAGACTTGACCATGTTGTCCACGAGAAGACCAGTCTTCCGCCGGCAATTCTACTCCGTAGCGATGAACATATGTTTCATAAACGACATCTTCAGGATGACGATGAGTTTGACAAGAGGTAGAAACTAATAGACATAACAAAGTAGAAGATAAGAAAAATGAATTCTTCATATAACACTCCAATTGAATGAGAATTTTCTCAAATTATTGTTTAAGATCATTAGCAAACTTTTGAGAAACTGCTGTTTTTAATCGTTGATGCTCATTTTCTACAACTTCTTGTGCAATTGTTTTAGAAAAATCCCGATAAACAAATCGCAGAGTCATATTTTGATGACCAACTGTCAGTTTTTCGCTTCGGTAAATATCTAATAACAATACATTTTCTAATAGATCAGATTTTTGCTCATGAATGGCCTTGATAATTTCAGCAAAAGACACAGACGTCTTGATTGTGAAAGTCCAATCGCGTTCAGAACCAGGATAAATAGCTAAAGGTTTGACTTTTTCAAGTTTAGTTGCCACTTGCATTAAGTCATGTAAATTAAACTCTCCAAATAAGATACGTTGAGAAACATCTAAACGCCTTTGAATACTAGGATGAACTTCTCCAAAAGAACCTACCTCAAGTTCATCTACAAACAAAGAAGCCTGCCGCCCAGAATGAAAAGTTTTAAGATTTAAATTTTTAAATTGCGGTTTTTCAATTCCTAGTTCTTTCAAAAGGTTTTCTATAATTCCTTTCAAATCATAAAAATCATACTCTCGTTTTTTCTCTTCAAAATGATAGGGTTGAGAAAAACCTGATAAAAGAATTCCAACAACAGATTGTTCTTGATATTGATCGCCGTCTTTAAAATGGATCCGCCCAATTTCGAAGCCATTGATTTGATGGTTTTGATGATCCAAATTGTATTTGACAACTTGTAAAAGTCCGGGTAATAAAGATGTTCTCAAAATCGATTGTTCTATCGACGTAGGATTTAGAACTTTGACAATTGCTTCCGCAGGCATAGAAAGGTTTTGCACGACATTGACCAAAGTGGGCCCAATCAAATCACATGTGATAAATTCCTGTAACCCTTCTGCAATCAAACATGATTGAATTTCTTTTTCGAATAGATAAATCGGTGCATCAGGTAATTTGGACGTTTGATAACGACCACCGTTTCTTGGAATGTGATCGTAGCCATAGATGCGAGCAACTTCTTCAATGAGGTCAATTTCTTCTTTAACGTCAGTTCGGTAAGTAGGCACGCATACCATAAAACTATCTTGTCCATCCCACTGATAATGGAATCCTAAACTTTGAAAAATAGTTTCAACTTCTCCTCGGCTAAGCGTTGTCCCCAATATCTGATTTATTCGAGATAGTCTGCATCGAATTGTCAATTCTAGAAAGTCTTTCGTTTGCTCATCTAAAATAGAATCTTCAATTATTCCTCCAGCCACCATTTGAATTAACATGGCTGCACGATTAAGAACCGAAATCAGTTGGTTTGGGTCAGTGCCCCTTTCAAATCGCTTAGAAGCATCTGTTTGCAATCCTAATTGTTTGCTTGTTTTTCGCACAAAAATAGGATCAAAAAAAGCAGATTCTAAAATAATATTGGTTGTTTTCTCGCTCACTTCGCTATTGCGCCCTCCCATCACGCCAGCAATAGCTATGGGCTTTTCTGAATCAGCAATCACTAGGTGAGAATCTTTTAAAATTCGCTCTTTCCCATCCAAAGTCTCAAAAATTTCTCCTTCTTGAGCCATTCTAACAACAATTTTTTTTCCTTTGACAAGATCGTAATCAAAGGCATGCAAAGGATGTCCCATTTCTAACAATACATAATTAGTTACATCGACAATATTATTTACACTGCGAAGACCACTCTTTTCGATTTTTGCTTTTAACCAATCTGGAGAAGAACCTACTTTCACATTTTTAATCGCCCGGCAAGTGTATCTTGAACAAGCTTCTTTCGCTTCAATATCAAGTGTAAGGCTGTTATTAATAAGATTTCCCTCTTCTTTAAAAACCAAATGAGGATAACGAAGAGGATGGCCTGTCGCTGCAGATAACTCCCGAGCTACACCAACAATACTTGCACAATGCCCCAAATTAGGCGTTAAAGAAATTTCAAAAATGGTATCCGAATAAAGCGTATTTAATACTGTTCCTGCTTGTAGATGTTCTGGAAGTTCCATAATTCCATCATCTTCATTTGATATCTGCAGTTCTTTGGCCGAGCAAAGCATGCCGTTTGATTCAATTCCTCTTAACTTTCCTTTTTTTATTTTAAACTCTTTCCCTTCATCAATCAGAGAAGCTCCAACAGGTGCAAATGCTGTTTTTAATCCTTTTCGACAATTAGAAGCTCCACAAACCACTTGATGAATTTCTTTTCCATCACTTACCAAAGCAATAAGGAGTTTATCAGCATTAGGATGTTTTTCTACTTCCAAAACATCTCCCACAATGACTCCCGAAAATCCCTTTCCTATCTCTTCATAGCCATCTACTTCTAGACCAGCCATTGTCAAAATTTTAGCTATTTCAACAGGTTCAAGATTCAAATCAATATATTCTTTAAGCCAAGATAAAGGTATACGCATAATGACCAAACATAGATTTAGATTTTAAGGATTAAATGATTTTCATTCTGAATAGATTCTTCTAATTGAGAAGCTCGAGGAGATATTAAGAATATTTTATCGTAAAATTGAATTGGTTATTACGATAAAATATTATTTATTAGTGTCTTAAAAGTAAGTCTATTCGAGTGATTTCCTCAAGCTAACATATCATACTCTGTAGATTGGAAAAAGAAAAAAGATAGGGATTAGGAGTTCTTTTGAATCACTACTTGATTGTACACTTTCGCTAAATCCACGTGCTAGTGATAATATCAAGTACTAGAAAGAAAATAACAAATCTTAGATCGATCGTCAAATTTTAAGAAAAATGGCTATTATTAAAGTGGGATAAAAATTCTATTTGATTCTATCAACAAAAGTTGATTGGTAATAATGCTTCTTTGGAATTAAAAAAATCTGATTAAAATCTCTTAGATTTGGTTAGATTAAATATCAATGTTATTATCTAAAATTTTAATTTGATTTAAACAATCATCAATCAAAGCAATATATATGCTTATTATTTATCTAAGGCATATACGTTTTGATGTATCCCTACTATTGCTATCAGCCGCATTATTCAAATGATTTTTCAAATTATTAAATCCAAAATTTAGATTTTTACTATTCTCGCACGTGATTTTTTTGTAAGCTTTAGATATAGTTATTGGCATTCAAATAAAGATGGTCAAAACATACAGTTGACTATGAGTTACACAGAATCATTTAAGGAGATCTCATGACGTTGGAACGTACTCTTTCTATCATTAAGCCTGACGCAGTAGGTAACAATCACATTGGCGAAATCATTGCTCGCTTTGAAAAAGCTGGTTTACGTATTGTTGCTGCGAAAATGAAACAATTAGATAGAAAAGATGCTGAAGGGTTTTATGCTGTTCATAAAGGGCGCCCTTTCTTCGAAGATTTAGTTGGTTTTATGACAACGGGACCTGTGATGATCATGGTCCTTGAAGGTGAAAATGCCATCAATAAAAACCGTGAAATTATGGGAGCAACAGATCCTAAAAAAGCTGCTCCTGGAACAATTCGTGCAGATTTTGCACAAACAATCGATGAAAATGCTGTTCACGGTTCTGATGCTGCGGAAACAGCAAAAACAGAAATTGAATACTTTTTTAAATCTCAAGACGTTTGCGCAAGAAAACGTTAAATCAGTATTGATGTGCTCCTTTTTATCGATAATTTTGATTCTTTTACTTATAATTTGGTCCAATACTTCCAAATGCTTGGATCTGATGTCAAAGTATTAAGAAATCAAGGTTTATCTCTTTCTGATTGCCTCACTCTGCGCCCTACTCACTTAGTGATTGGGCCAGGGCCAGGCACACCTTCAGAAGCCGGCATTTCTCAGCATTTAATTCGAAAAATGGCAGGCCGTTTACCTATTTTAGGCATCTGTCTAGGACACCAAGTATTGGCAGAAGCTTACGGTGGAAAAGTCGTCAAAGCCGTTTATCCTATGCATGGTAAAAGTAGTTTCATCTACCATGACTCGCAAGGGATTTTTAGAAACATCCCTCAATCTTTTAAAGCCATACGTTATCATTCCTTAATCGTTAAACATGACAATTTACCACATTGTTTAGATATCTCAGCAACAACGAAAGAGGGGGAAATCATGGGTCTTCGACATCATTTTTATGATATTGAAAGCGTTCAATTTCACCCAGAATCTATCATGACAGAACATGGATTTTCTCTTTTAAGAAATTTTCTTGACAAGCCATTATTGACGTTATAACCTCGAATTAAACGATTTTTAAATTTCTAATGGGGATTCAAATGAATATTTACCGCTTAATAACTTTATTTATTTTTACTTTTGCCTTACCTGGACTATCAGCAGAGACCACAAATCCGCAATATACTCTAGCTGAAGATAATCAACATAAAAATCAAGACGATGAAGATGATGAAGACTGGTATGATGACGATGAAGATGACGATAATCAATATCAAGCTCATTCTCCAACCCCTAAAGAAGAGTCTCAAATAAGTGCTCCAAAAACTTCTCAAGTATATCCTAAGATTACTGAAACTACTCACCCAACTTTAACTCAACAAAAACCAACGTTTGCTTCGGAACAAACACTTTCTATTATCAAACCTGATGCAGTTCAAAATAACTATATTGGAGAAATTATTTCTCGTTTCGAACAAGCCGGATTAAAAATTGCTGCCATTAAAATGACTACGTTGACAAAAGATCAAGCAAGTAAATTTTACGCTATTCATAAGGATCGACCTTTCTACAATGATTTAGTTAATTTTATGTCCTCCGGTCCTGTTGTAGTGATGGTGCTCGAAGGCAACCAAGCAATCGCCAAAAATAGAGAACTCATGGGCGCTACAGATCCTAAAAAAGCTGAAAAAGGAACCCTGCGTGCTGATTTTGCAGAGTCTATGTCACGCAATGCTGTACATGGATCAGATAGCTCAGAAACTGCCGAAGAAGAAGTTTTATTTTTCTTTAAACCAGATGAAATAACTCACCGTTGATTTTCAGCTCTGTAAATAAAAATACTTGAGGTTTTACAAATTTGTCATTTTTAATACTCAAGTATTTTGACTACATCCTAAAGTCTGATCCTAAATAAGTTTTTTTGGCAACTTCATTTTGGATGAGATCATCTACCACACCCTCTAAAATAACTTTTCCTTCTTGAACTAAATAACTTTTATGCACAACAGAAAAAATTTCCCGCGCATTATGATCAGTGATTAGAATACTAATTCCTTTTTGAGAAAGAATTTGAACTAAATGTTTAACTTCTTGAATAGATAAAGGGTCGATATTTGCAAATGGTTCGTCTAACATTAATAAAGAAGGATTCGTCACTAAAGCTCTTGTAATCTCCACTCGACGTCTTTCTCCTCCTGATAAAGTAGCAGCATTTTTTTTTGCTAAATGTTCAAGATGTAGTTCACCCAAAAGCTCTTCTAATTTATTTTTTCTTTCTTGCTTTGACAAAGGTAAACTTTCTAAAATGCATAAAATATTTTGCTCTACAGTAAGACTTCGAAAGACAGAGGGTTCTTGAGCCAAATACCCCATACCCATTCTTGCACGTTGATGCATAGGATAATGAGTAACGTCAACTCCTTGAAAATAAACCTTTCCGTGATCAGGACGAATCAACCCAACTGTCATGTAAAAGGCTGTTGTTTTACCTGCTCCATTGGGTCCTAATAATCCAACAATTTCCCCTCGAAGAACTTGAAATGAAAGTTCATTAACAACTCTTTTTCCATTGTATTTTTTAACAATATTCCGAACGTCTAAACAAATGGAATAAGCATCAAGGCTCATCATTCCTCCTGTTTTGTATGATCATCTAAGCTAAAACGCTGTTTAAATTGACTTAGCTCTTTTTCAATAAAAGTAAAACGCACATCTCCAATGCCTTGAAATGAATTTTTGTGATTTTTCTTATTATTTCGAATTCTCAAGGCAGGGGCACTTATTTGAACATTATTCACTTTATCAAAAAAAAGAACACGATGCCCATTTTTTCCAAAAAGAGTCATTTCATGTGAATCTGGAAAATATTCTACCTGATCTGCCATCGCATACTGAAGAATAGAACTTGTTCCCTGAGATAAACCATCGTAGCGATTCATTAGTTTAATATTACCCGTTAAAATTATTTTTGATGGGATTAGTCGCTGATTTTTCCATTCGTAGGAAATATAAACTTGATCTGCATATATATCCCCAAAAGAATTTTCAAAATAGACTTGTTCGCCTATGACTAAATTCCCCTCTTTATCTTTTAAACCTTCTATTGTTGTCACAAAATTTTCGTGATCAATAACTAATTTTCCTGGACTTATAATTTTATACGAAAGCTCTTTTTGCGAATCATAGTCATATATCAAAGTCGTCTGTCTGGGAGAGATCATCGAACGAAGGGTTTTTTGCCCATTTAAAATTTGCTGTTCAATAATTAATTCTTGTTTCGTATCAAGTTGAAAAACTTGATCTTGATAAACTTTTACATTTCCTTTTAAAATCAAACGTTGCGAAGATTGATCCCACACCAATTCATCAGCACTAAAATCAATCTTTTGTTTCAATGAGTTTTTTCCTTGATGGTGAAGACTTCCTTTCGGTTTATTTAAAAACAATTTTTTTTGAATTGTCACCATCTTGATTTTTTCTGCTTGAATATGATCGCCACTTCTATTGGTCAATAAGCAATAAGGTTGCTGCTCTTTTGCAAATAAGGTAAGAATTCCTTCAGACCTATTTGTTTGTAAACATTCAAAAAAAGCCCGATCAGCTAACAAAATATAATCATCTAAATAGTGAGCACGAACGTGATGCTTAGCTTCTAGACTTTTAACAACAGTTTTTAAAACTTGATTTTCTGATATTGGAATCCTAGCTAAAGCAACTTCCATTTCCAAGCTTTTAATAATAAGTGAGTCTCTTTCATGATCTTTCACCCCATGATTTTTATAAACAACGTCAGGATAGATTGTGTTGCCTTTAAAATGTCCCTTTAATTGAGAATAATCAATTTCTGCTTCCTGGCAAACAATCTCTCCTCCACCCTGAAATTCAATTAACACATTGTCACGAATATGGAAGAATGAAAAGTGTTTCTTAAGATCTGATTGAGAAGGAGATATAGACAAAAGTTGAGCAGAAATTTTTCCAAGCCCGTGCTGAATCGTGACTTGTCCTATTAAATGAATATCTTTTCCGTTATATTTAGCCTCGCCTGAATGAATAACGATTTGCTCGTCAAAGCCTTGATGAATTTGACTTATCATAGGGAAATGAAAGATCAAAATAGAATATAGAGCTGTACACAAAAAAAGTCTCACAATAGTTCGCCCCAATCCTGAAAGGCTGCTTGCAAATCTTGGGCAGTAAATGAACGATCATTCTGAGAAAAAGAAAGTTGAATTCTTTTAGCACTTCCTTTCATCCAAGGATGGAACGCTTGTAAATCGTTAATCCATTGATGACCCTTAATTTTGTAACGTGCTAATTGCACATCATCAGCTGTCAATTGTTCTGTTTGATAGTGATAAGTCGCTTTTTTAGCTCTTAAATAACGTAATAATTGACTAGGATGGCAAGAAAGATCTGTATTTGAACAAGCATCCAATTGTTCTTGACATTGGCAAGTTACTTCCGTAAAAAATTCAACAAGTTCTATTGCATTTTCAATTTGAGATAATTTAAGTTCAGATTTTTCACTCATTAAACGCCACTGTAAACGCACTTGGTCTTTCATAAAAAGTATTTGCTTTGTCACTTGTGTACGATTTTGTTGTGTTTCAAAGGCTTTATTGTGCTTTTCATTTTTTTTGGAAGATCTATCACTATACTCCATTAACTTTCGATAATTGCGAACATCATCCGCAGAAGGAGTGCTATAAAACCAAATTCCTCCTAAAATCAAATTTATTAGAATGCCTATTAGAGCAATTTTTCTTTTTTTAAACATTGCTTCAACCTACTTGCCTTGCTTCTGAATAAGTTCATAGAGTTCTTTAAATTGAGGCAGTAATTGATCTAGATCTTTGAAATCCATTACAGAAGCAGCATCACTTTTAGCCTCAGAAGGATTTGGATGAGATTCAATAAATAAACAATTGGCTCCCGCAGCCAATGCTGCTTTTGCTAGAATCGGAATAAATTCTCGATCCCCACCAGACTTAGAACCTAAGCCTCCAGGTTTTTGCACTGAATGCGTAGCATCAAAGCACACAGGGTAACCCAATTCTTGCATAATTGGAATCCCTCGCATATCACTGATAAGATTATTATAACCAAAAGTTGTTCCGCGATCGACTAAGATAATATTAGAATTTCCACCAGATTCCATTTTTCTGATGACATTTTCCATATCCCAAGGAGCTAAAAATTGCCCTTTTTTAATACTAACAATCGCTCCTGTTTGGGCTGCAGCTAAAATAAGATCTGTTTGTCTACACAAAAAAGCTGGAATTTGAATTATTTCACAAACTGAACCAGCAGTAGTTGCTTCTTGGGGGGAATGAACATCTGTAACGACTGCTAAACCGAACTCTTTTTGTATACGTTCTAAAATACGAAGACCTTCTTCTAGACCGGGCCCTCTAAAAGAATCATACGCAGATCGATTAGCCTTATCGTAGCTAGATTTAAAAATTAGAGAAACGTTATATTTTTCAAACATATTTTTTAGCGTTTCTGCAGCTTTTAAGCAGTGCGTTTCGCTTTCGATTACACAAGGACCAGACATGATAACGAGAGGTTCTTTAGGACCTATCGCAAAATCTTTAACAACAATTCGACGCATATTCAACCTTTAATAGAGATAAAAAATCTTTAAGTATTAGAATCGTTTAATGGAATTACCCAATCTGAAGAATCAAATGTGAGATTTTGTATCATTACTCTCAAATCATAATTTTTCGATTGTTCACCTTCACGAATAGAAATTGTTGGAGTTAAATCCAGCAGAGGAATCAAAACAAATAATCTTTCTTGCCAATGTGGATGAGGAATTTGCAATGCCTCATCGGAATAAATGATATTTCCATAAAAAAGGATATCGATATCAATGAGGCGGGAAGCCCACTTCGGTTTAGGTGTTTTACCTAATTTCTTTTCAAGCAATTCAATTTTTTTTAGTAAAAGCTTCGGATCAAATGAAGTGTGCAATCGGCAAACTAAATTAGTGAAGTTGTTTTGATTTTTATCTCCAACAGGTGAGGTTTTATATAATTTCGAAATTTCCAGGGCTTCTTCTGAAAATAGAGCAAGTTCATTAAGAGCTTTTTCTATGGCTTTTAAAGTTTCCTCTTGATTGCCCCCAATTCCTAAATAAACGATTTGCAACAATAGTCCCTGCTTTTCTAAGTTTCAAATTATTCTTTAGCTGATATCCCTCAACTAAAATCTCCTGATTAAACTTAGGTCAATCAATTCACATAATATTGTTTTTGTGAAAAACACAATTTTAGAGAGACATCAAATAAAAAAAAACCTTTTTAACAAAAAATTGTTTCGAAGTGATAAATTTTAAATCAATAAATCTTTAAACAAGCATCATTCATTTTAGTTGTTTAATTATTTTTACATTTATATAGTTCATTGTAATTACAATATAAAAATTTTGTTTTTGAATTTTTTGAATTTAAATTTTATACTATTTGCTAAAGTTGATTTTAACTATGAAAGTTTAGGGAATAGCCGGCGAATGAAAAGCTGTGCTAGTACAAAACCAAACACCCTGGCAATTCAAAGAGAAAACCAAATCAAGCTTAACCGTTAAGAATTGGAGTTTTTTATGCTAAAAGCACTGCCACAAGTCTCTACATTACCTATTAGTCTAACTATTGACACGTTAACTGGTTTTATTTACGGTAAATTATTCCATGTCAATGCAGAATTGACAGCCACCATCTTTGGAGTTTATTGCTTAGCCGACAAATTGTTATTTCACTCGATAAATACTTTAATGCGTAATCAAGATAATTTGCGTTCTCATCAAATATACATTTTTACTCATTCACTGTGTTTTTCCACTTTAACACTTGTCCTTTCCCGATTAAATCTTATTGGAAAAAAAGGAAATTTCCTCATGGGTTCAATTGGTTTACTTCACATAGGAAAACACTGTTGGCAGATTTATAAAAATTCAGCCGAACTTCAAAGGCAAATTCAAAGACTTCAACAAGCTCATTAAATTTTAAATGCAATCAAATCGTCAACAATTTATAAAAAGAAATTACTGAGCAGTCGAAAATTCTTGAAAATAACAAGCCTTCAAGTTAACATTTTAGGTTTTATTGCAATTGGCTAGAATAAGCCTTCGATAAACCTTTCTGGACTGATAGCTCAGTGGATAGAGCACCCGCCTTCTAAGCGGGTGGTCGTAGGTTCGAATCCTACTCGGTCCGATTTGACTCAAAAGAAAATTACAATGACTAAATCATTAGAAAGTCTCCCATCTACCGCCTCAGCCTTCCCAAGCTCATCTTGTTTTTCTTTATGTCATATCTCACAGGCGCAAACTTTTCCTGATATTCAAACTTTGATTGACTCCTTTCGCTCAACTGAGTTTCTCAATTTGAGCTTTAGGCACCGCTTCAGAATGATCAACAAAACCCTTTGTGATTTGATTAATCAAACGCCTACGCAATCTTTCCTTCTTAGTGCTATTCTAGATTTTATGGAGCGTGTTAATCGAGAAAAAATTCTCAGCGAATCATTAACAATGAGTACCTTCGAATTTTGGCTCAATAACTTTTCTGAGTTAAGCGATGAAGAAAACTATGCAATTCGTGCTAAGATCGCTGGAAAATGGATTCCTAGGAGCGATTACCAAGCCTTTTTTCCCATAGGAATGGATAAAAGCTATAATGGAACACATTTCATAGCTGCTCATTTGTCCCCTGACGTAGATACCATGATAGCCTCTTTTTGGGGTTGGGTTGATGCCTTTGCCTCTAGAGTTACTAGAGGGCTCCATCAATGGTGCTTACCTGGAGGTCCTCCTGATTCCCCTATTTCATCGATTGTTAGTGAAATGTTTGGAGAAGGTTTATTTAATTGTCTGGCTCGTACCGCTCAAACAATCACTTTGACAGCCATAGATCTTGTATCCCAAAAAGACTTTATTAAAGAAGCAAAAGAAACTTTAACGGGTTATATTGATCATGAAACTAATGAAAAAGCAATTATCTTAATTGATGAAAACGGACATTATTTAGGTGATTGGCAAAGCTCTGATGTAGAAACTGTTCGCCAAATTATTATTCTATTTAAATCTTGTTTGACATGGTTTAAAAATAATCTACACACTAAACTCATTTCCCTATTTGCTAAAACAAACCTTTCGGTTATCGATTTTCCGCTATTTAATTCTTCAGTTTTTGATGTGAAAATTAAAGATTGTGAACCTGTCCAGGAATTTAACGAAAAACAAAAAAACGATTTGCATGATTTTTTTTACAAAATTTTACATGTCAAAAAAGGACTTAGCGGAACTTTTAATGATTTAATTCAAGCACTTAATTTTTTATCTGTCTCAGAGCTCTTGCATTTTCAGCATAGTATCCAATCTCTTCCAAAAAGCTCTATTTTCGATGAACAAGGCAAGCTTAAAGAAGATCGCCCTAAAATTTTCCTTAAATTAGAAAAAATTATTAATCAGCTTGATGCTGCTATTCAAAATGTACGCAATTATGTAGAATGTCTTGATATCGTCTTAGGTATCAAGCATAAAGTATTAGGATCTTCTCTCCTTTATGTTAATCTAAGAAGCGACATCGATGAAATACGTCACAAAATGCAGAGCCATGACTTTATCACTGTCGTTATTCCCGAAAAAGATGGGTCTTTGTTTCCCGTTGGTGTTATTAGAGCGACAGATTTACGAATGACCGGCCTTGGAACTATTACTTTAAGAGATTTTTGTAATTTGGAAGAAGTCAAAATGGCTTCCTATCTAGAAGTAATCAGTGTTGTTGATCACCACAAAAGCTCGCTAAAAACTTTATCCGTTCCTACAGCATTAATTGGAGATACTCAGTCTTGTAACGTTTTGATTGCTGAACAAGCCTTTCTTATTAATGATCGCTATAGTTTAGGTGGAATGACAGCGCAAGCCATTGATAACCAGATTCAAAAACTTGCTCTTTCAACAGGTAATTCTAGCCAAATTCGCATTCTGCAACGCCTTCTGCAACGTCGGTTAGTCACTTACCAAACCAATCAATTTTTTGTTCATCCTCAACGAGAATTTCAAGAATATTTATGCTATCTTCACGCAATTTTAGATGATACAGATCTTTTGACAAAAGTTTCAAACCGGGATTTGTTTTGCATTGCCCAACTTCTCAACCGTCTAAAATCTTTATCCATGGGCTATGAAACAGAGATTATACATTTTGATGACATTCCCCTTGATAAAAAATTCACAAAAATAGCCGCGCAACGAATTCTCCAACAACAAGATATGTATCAATTTTATAAGAAGATTTATGACCTCAGAGAATCTTCTGTTCAAAAAAACTTACAGCTCTGTGTGAAAGGGTGCTATTCTAACATCTTTTTAGATGCTAAAGAACAAAATGGTTGTGCACGGGTTGGACAAACAAAAATGTTTGCGTTTAATTTTCCTTTCTTCCTTGAACATGCTCAAAGTATCCGCTCAACTTGGTTGAATAAATCTAGGGAAATTAATCGGGATAAACCAGATATTGATTTACATCTGCACATGATCAGTACTATTGCGAGTTCCGAAGAAGTTTATCGCAATCAAATTGGCCCGTATTCTCATCAAGATGAACTTTGGTTTTGGATTCCAAATACGCTTCAAGCAAGTGATCATTTAAATTCTTTTCTAACAGGCTTTCAAACAGTTGTTAAAAGCTTTGTAGAAAACATGTCAGTAGAATTCTTAGGACCTAATGCTCAAAATTATCAGATCATTTTTTCCTCTCATTTCCCTCATATTCCTCAGAAAATTGTGAACGAATCTCAGACAGGAATGTCATTAGCGATTCTAAGATTTAAAGCAGGAGCGCTAAATTCTCGAAAATCGATGGTTACCCCCTTTTTACCTCGTTTAACCTAATTCTTCTTTTAATCAAAAATTAAAATGTTATTTCCTAATTTCAAAACAGATTTTTTAGTCGTTTATAGGGAGCTAAAATAAAATTTAGTGAAAGTTTAGGAATAGTGTACTAAGATGAAAACTCTCTAAGAAAAACTAATCATTTTCAAATTTAGTTTAGATTATGTGAAAATTGAGCGAGAAAAGTGAATACTATTTGTCAGAAATATAGCTGTAATTAATACAGTAAGACTATTTCTGACAAATAGCATAAGAAATAAGTTTGCTTATTTCTTACATCCTTAAATAGAAATTATTCGGGTCTAGAATTTTCTTCTAAGATTTCCAAATTAACGCGAATACCATTGCGACTTGCAACAGACATCAATAGAGTACGGATCGCATTAATGGTCTTACCTTTTTTCCCTATAATTTTTCCAATATCAGACTTTTCGACTGATAATTCGATAATCAGTGTTTGTGTACCGCCGATTTCATTAATCTTTACCTTGTCTGGATGATCGACCAAATTCTTAACTATATATGCTACAAATTCTTTCATAATTCGATCCTTTGCAAATATGAAACGTTGATAACATTCGACGTCGTATGCAATAAAACATAATTGTCTCTTAATTTGACAATAGCGAATTATTCTATAATTTTCTAGAAAAAACCATCAAAAGTTTTTTTTTATTTTACTTTCTCTATATAAAATATTTTATAAGCATTTATTCACTTGTTAAACAAGTGAAATGGTAGATAAAAAGCAGAAAATTTTTAAATCATGCTTTCCGTCGATTCAATGAATCTAAGATAAAAGTAACAGGACCATCGTTTGTTAATGAAACTTGCATCTGAGCCCCAAACTGTCCTGTTTTGACATGGGGAGCTTCTTTCTTTAATTCATCAATAAATTGTTTGTAAAGAGAAAGAGCTATTGGAGGAGAAGCAGCTTGGATAAAGTCGGGTCTTCGACCATTTAAACAATTTCCGTATAAAGTAAATTGACTGACCACTAATATTTCTCCTTCACATTCTTTTACATTTCTATTCATCTTTCCATTTTCATCGTTAAAAATGCGTAAATGAACTAGCTTATCCACAGACCATAAAATCTGCTCTAAGTTATCTTGATGGTGAATTCCTAGCAATAACATTAAACCAGGGCCAATTGCACTAAACAGGTTATCATCAATATAAACTTGCGCTTGTAACACACGTTGAATAACTAACTTCATCTCATATCTATCTCTCCTATTCAACATCTCGAATATATGGAGATTTAGGGTCTATTTTTTTAATCAATCGAACCATTTCAGGAGGAGGTGGAGTACAAAATTCTAGATTTTCTAGCGAAATGGGGTGTTGAAAACGCAACACCGCTGCATGAAGAAGTTGATGTGGAACAGAGTAATATTGATTTAAAGAAATTTGACCATACAAGGGATCTCCTAGAATAGGAGACCCTCTATACTTCATATGCACACGAATTTGATGGGTGCGACCTGTGGCAATCTCAATTTGCACAAAGCTCAACTTATCACTCCATCCAAGTGTTTTGCAAAAACTAATGGCAGGTTTACCAGTCGGAATAACAGCCATTTGTTTACGATGTATAGGATGCCTACCAATAGGTGCTTGTATTTCTCCATCTGCTGGTCGTCCAATACAAATAGCTAGGTAAGCTTTATAGACTTTTCTAGAGGCAAACAATTCAATGAGTTTTTGCTGCGTCTCAAGCGTTTTAGCTGCCACTAATAGTCCTGAAGTGCCTTTATCTAACCGATGAACAATGCCAGGACGTATAGTGTCTGGTAAAAGCGGTAACTTCTGACAATAATAAAGTAGAGCGTTCACAAAAGTACCTGACCAATTACCAGGTGCTGGATGAACGACCATTCCGGCTGGTTTGTTAATGACAAGAAGATGTTCATCCTCGTAAAGGATAGATAAAGGAATATTTTCTGGCATTAAATTTGATTCAGGAGATGCGACGAATTGCACTTCAACTTCGTCCCCTTCTTGCAATAATGTCCTTTTTTTGACAGCAATCCCATTGACTAATATCAAATGCTTATCAATCAAAAATTGGAAATAGGTACGAGAGTATTTAGCATTAAAACGTCTAGCTAAAACTTTATCTAAGCGTTCTCCCACCTCATCTTCAGATATGATTAAGAGATCAACTTCTTCTCCATAAGGATTTGCCATAAAAATACTTTTTCTTTAAGAAGAACATTCGGTCTGAGGAATAGCTAAAACTACTAGGGACTGCTCATGATAGGGATAATCGCTCACTAATCGCTTAAGCAAACTGAAAATATGATTTTGTATAAATTCTAATTTTTCCAATTCAACCGAATACCCGACATTTTTGCCTAAATAAATCTTTTCTTGATAGGTGATTTGTTGCAAATATTCCCCTTCAATTTCTTGAATGAATAAGTTGCGAACTGGTTCTGAAATCTGGAGCAATTGATAAAAGTAAGCTTCTGAAATAGGAAATGCTAAAAATAATTGGTAATCAAACATAAGCTTATTCTAAAGAAGAATCGACTTTAGCTAAAGTTAAAATTCATTTTTGTCCGCTAAGATTTAGCTACTATGTAGGTCAAAAAGGAATTTATTTGAAATTGAAAATATTTGCATATTCCATGTGATTGATTGTCAAAAATTATTTTAACTAAAAAGTAAATCGCTATTATGTGAACTTATAACCATCACTAGCGATTCAACAAAGCAATGTAGAATAGTTTGATTCCATCATGATAGAATATAAAATAAGAAAACTATCCCCCTTTTGCACGTTCGGTTGCCTCTCGCCACATCTGTTTCAATTTTTCTTGGTGTGCTTTCATTTTATTACAAATCTCAGTTGCTATTGACAACATCATTTTATCATAAACTTCGGGAGCCATTTCTTTGAAGGCAGCCAAACTTTTGACTTCCGAACTAGACTTTAATGTTCCATTTGGAGAATTTGTTGCTGCTGGATCTTGCACATTTAGGCTCGCTGAATCAACAGCTCCAACTGAACTAACATTTTCTTGAGACATACAGACCTACTTTGATAATTGGCCAGAAATCCCTGGTCTTTACTTTTATAATATCAAAATAATTTATATTATACAATATGGCAAATAAATTAATTAAAAAAAATAAAACTAATCCACAATAAATTCGCGTATCGTTGTTTCTATTAAATCAAATGAATATCCTTTACGCATCAAAGCTGTCACAACTTTTTGTTTTATCACAAAATCCCTTAAATTTTGATGCTGATAGCGAGTTCGAAGTAATGTGAGAATTCCATTTTTTTCTTGATCGGATTGATTCCATTCTTGTTTAATTTGTTCTAAACTCTCTCTCGTTAACCCTTTTGTTTGAAGTTTAACAAGAATGGATCGCAAACTATGTTTTTTTTGATGACTACGCATAAATGAAGAAATCCAATCCTCATCATTCAAATACCCTGCTATTTTACATTCTTGAATTACTTTTTGTATGGTTACAGGTTGAACAAGTTTATCTTTAAGTAATTTTTGTAGCTGTTCTGAATGATAAGATTGATTAGATAGACGCCAAATAACGTAATTTCTAGTTCGTTTGTATTCCCATCGATCAAACATTCCTTTCCAATCAGAGAGCTGTAAACAAGTAGGTAAAGCGGGGTTTTTCCCGAAAATAGATGAATGGATATCTCGCTCTCGCTCTTCATTAATATAAAGAGTAAAAAGTTCTTTACGCCATTCATGAGGTTTAACTTCAATCTTTAAAGGCAATTGCAAAACTAAATACCTCTTTTCTTAATTTTCTTTCTCGTATTTATCCAAGCACAATAAATTAAAGGGCCGTAACTCCTTCAAAAAGCTTTATAAAGATCAAAACATATTGCAATGGCTTATTTGGCAATAATAACTTTTTTGACTTCCCGGTTTGATATGCGAATACCTTTAGCTGTCACCCCTTTTACCGCTATATTATCGATTTGAAATTGCATTTTTGAAATAGTTTGACGAGGTTTTGGAATAAATTGTAATTCTAAAGAAACTCCAGGTTGTGTAGAAATAAATTCCAAAGTTGTTCCTTCTTCCAAATAGCGGTAATATTTATCTAAAATGAATTTTTCGACAATAAAACGTTTTGCATAAACATAGTGAGTTTCGGGATCTCGATAAACGACGTTAATAATTGTCTTTTTATCTGCTATACCTACATAAACAACTTTATTCCCCTTATGATGGACATATTGTTTTTCAGGAATATTGATGATTTGATAAGTTCCGTCCTTGAATATCACAAGTAATTTATCAAAATTTGTACACTCAATTGTATAGTTGCTAGTGACTTTAGTTCCTATAAATCCAGTTGTAGGATCAAAACAGACAGTAATTTGCCTTGTTTCCATCGCACGAGTATCGACTTGCTGGATTTCTTGAATTTCTGTTTTGCGCTTATGTTCGTTTGCAAATTTTTTAATCAAACTATTGAGATAACGAATGGCAACTTTAATGATATTTTTCAGGTCTTTTTCAACACGCGTCAATTGCTCCTGGTGAGATAAAATTTCCTCTTGACTTTTCGCTAAGTCAAATCGCGTAATACGACGAATGGGAATGCTGAGTAAACGTTCTCTATCTTGTTCTGTAGGAACTCTTAAAAGTTGAGAATGAAAAGGGATTAAACTTGCAGCAATCGTTACATGAACTTCTTCGTAAGAAGTTAAATCTTCAATTCGCTTATAAAGCCGATTTTCAATAAATATTTGCTCCAAAGTTTTTTCGAAGATTTTTTCGTTTAAATGATCCCGCTCTAATTCTAGTTCTCTTTGCAAATATTCCTGAAGTTTTTCTGTATGCAACCGTAAGATAGAATCGACATCTGTTTCCCAGGGATAATTGTCTTTGATCACCACAATTTGTGAATGTAGAGTAACTTGGCATTCAGTATATGCATATAAAGCTTCTAATAAATCTTGAGCATATTGCCCACGTGGAAGCTTAATTTCAATTTCAACTTTTTCTGCTGTATAATCATTGATAGCATCAATTTTAATTTTACCTTTTTTAGCGGCTTCATCAATTGATCGAATTAGAGATTCTGTTGTGGTTCCATAACAAATTTCAGTAATAACCAAAGACTTAGCATCCCTTACCTCAATTTTTGCTCGCAAACGAACTTTTCCTTTTCCTTTATTGTAGTCAGAAGCATCCATAATGCCGCCTGTTGGAAAATCAGGGAGAATAGAAAAAGGTTTGCCTTCTAATATGGCAATTTCTGCTTCTAAAAGTTCTAAAAAATTGTGAGGGAAAATATGAGTGGACATACCTACAGCAATTCCATCAGCGCCTTGTAATAGAACAACGGGAATTTTGGCTGGAAGACAAGTAGGTTCTTGATGTCTGCCATCATATGAGGGAATTGTAGAGGTCAAATCAGCATTAAATAAAGTTTCTTTTGCTAAAGGTGTTAAACGAGTTTCAATATAACGAGCTGCAGCAGCAGGATCTCCTGTAAATAAATTACCAAAATTTCCTTGCTGATCTAACAAATAGCCTTTATTAGCAATATTAATAAGTGCCTCGGTAATTGGCGCATCTCCATGAGGATGTAGAGCCATTGTCTGACCTGCTACATTTGCTACCTTATGAAGCTTGCCATCATGCATGAGCCAAAGAGTATAGAGAATACGGCGCTGTACGGGCTTTAGCCCATCAATAACATTAGGAATTGCCCTATCCAAAATGACATAAGAGGCATATTTAATATAATGACGTTGCATCAATTGCTTAATATCTTCCATGCGCTATTCCTAATATCTTGATAACTTGATCAAAGAGTTCATCTCATGCTTAATTTACATATTTTTTAAAAATTCGCTTGCTATACAGGAGCTATTTCATCTTCATTAATAAGGTTTTGCATGATAAATTGTTTCCGCTCTGGGGTATTTTTCCCCATATAAAACTGCAAAGTAGATTTAATATCAGAAAAAGAATGAATTGTAACAGGGATTAAGCGAATATCCTTCCCTATAAATTGCTTAAATTCTGAGGGGGAAATTTCTCCAAGCCCTTTAAAACGAGTAACTTCTACTTGTTTTTTTAATTTAACAACCGCTTTATTTTTTTCTTCTTCATTATAGCAATAAATTGTTTGCACTTTATTACGTACTTTAAATAAAGGAGTTTCTAAAATATATAAGTGCCCGTTTAAAACAAGTCCTTCAAAATAGGTTAAAAAGAAAGTTATCATTAGGTTACGAATATGCATTCCGTCGACATCTGCATCTGTTGCCAAAATGACTTTATTATAACGAAGTTTTTCAATCTCATCTTCAATATTCAGAGCATTCATTAAATTGAACATTTCTTCATTTTTATAGAGTTGATCGAGCTTCATGCCAAATACATTTAAAGGTTTACCTCTTAAAGAATAAACTGCCTGTATTAATGGATCTCGAGAAGCCACAACCGAAGCACTAGCCGAATCCCCTTCTGTTAGAAAAATCATTGTGTTTTCACTATGTACCGATCGATCTTGATAATGATACTTTGAATCTCTCAATTTGGGAATTTTGAACGAAATTTTCTTTTGCTTTTCCTTTGCTTCTTTTTTAACAGAAGCCAGTTCTTTGCGGAGCTTCTCATTAAAAACAATTCGTTCAACTAAGCGATTCGCAACATCGGGGTGTTTATGCAATAAATTTACAACGGCTTCTTTAACTTCTTGGACAATAGGAGCGCGTAATTCGTTATTACCTAGCTTATTTTTAGTCTGCGATTCAAAGATTGGATCTTTCACTTTTACAAGTATGGTTCCCACAATTCCTTCTCGTACATCTACTCCTTGGAAATTTTTCTTAGTAAACTCATTTACTCCCTTTAAAATCCCTTCTCGAAAAGCTGAAAGATGAGTTCCTCCATCAGACGTATATTGACCATTGACAAATGAAAAATAACTTTCTCCATAACTGTGGGTGTGTAAAAAAGCCAATTCTAAAAATTTACCACGATAATGAATAGGCTCATATAACCTATCTTCTGTGACTTCCGCATTTAAAAGGTCTAGCAATCCATATTTAGATTGAATCTCTTCCCCATTAAATTGAAGAATTAGACCCGTATTCAAATAGGCATAATGCCAAATACGTTTTAAAATATATTCTTTTTGAAAACGATATTTTTTGAAAATTTCTGGATCAGGAATAAATTCCACATAGGTGCCGTTTTCTTCCTTTGTCTTTCCTTTCTTCTCTTGTTTCAACAATCCTTGAGAAAAATGTGCTTCAACAAATTCTCCATCTCGATAACTTTTAACAACAAAATGACTAGAAAGGGCATTAACGGCTTTAGTTCCCACTCCATTAAGCCCTACAGAAAACTGGAAAACATCGTCATTATATTTAGCACCCGTATTAATCTGGCTGACACATTCTACTACTTTGCCAAGTGGAATTCCTCTTCCAAAGTCTCGAACAGAGACGCGACTGAGATCTTCATCTAACTCAATAATGATTTTTTTTCCGTGCTTCATAATAAATTCGTCGACGCTATTATCAACGACTTCTTTAAGCATAATATAAATTCCGTCGTCGGGGTTAGTTCCATCACCTAACCGACCAATATACATGCCAGAGCGCAAGCGGATGTGAGCTAGCGCATCTAACGTTTTGACTGTACTTTCATCATAGTTTTTTTCCATATATAATCATCTTTTAGTTTGTGAACAAAAAAATTTAGACGATTCAACAATTGAAAATCTAGTTTTTTAGCAATTAATTTTAAGGGTTGCCAAATTTATAACGTGAGTTTATAGAGAGGTTTGTTAATTTTGGCTTAGAAGTCTTTGAGCTTTCACATTGCCCAAAAACTCATTTTTCAGGTTTACTTAGCCATTACAAAATAATACCGTAGGATATAGCTTTATGCATTCAGTATTTACAGATCAAACAATTTTAATCACGGGTGGATCAGGTAGTTTTGGTCGAGCTTTAACTAAGAAAATTTTAAAAGAAAACAGTTGCCGCAAAGTCATTATCTTTAGTCGAGATGAATGGAAACAGTGGGAGATGCGACGAAGTGATCCTCTTTTTGACCATCCTAAAATTCGCTATTTTTTAGGAGATGTTCGTGATTCTCAAAGGCTTGCACGTGCTTTTAGAGATGTTACAATGATTGTTCATGCAGCGGCACTAAAACAGGTCCCTGCTGCTGAATATAATCCTTCAGAATTTATTAAAACTAATGTCATAGGAGCCATGAATGTCATTGACGCAGCGATCAATTGTGGCATTCAAAAAGTAATTGCTCTTTCCACAGATAAAGCTGTTAATCCAATCAATTTATACGGAGCAACTAAACTCTGTTCAGATAAACTATTTCTAGCTGGTAATTCTTATGTTGGTGCACAAGGTTATCCCATTTTTTCAGTGGTTCGGTATGGTAATGTCGCCGCCAGTCGAGGTAGTATTCTTCCTTTTTGGCAAAAGTTAATCGAACAAGGAGCCAAATCCTTACCTATAACAGATGAGCGAATGACTCGTTTCTGGATCACCTTGGAACAATCAGTCGACTTTGTCACTAACTGCTTTTATAAAATGAGAGGAGGGGAAATTTTTGTTCCTAAAATTCCAAGCGTTAAAATTGTCGATCTAGCTGAAGCTTTAGCTCCTGGCTTAACCAAAGAAATTTGCGGTATTCGGCCAGGAGAAAAGCTCCATGAATTGATGGTCAGTTCTGATGATGTGCGCCATACAGTAGAATTTGAACGTTATTACTTAATCGCACCGGAACCCATTTCTGAAACAGATGAACGCATTCCTTCTAATCACAAAAGTTGCCCCATCAGGGGAAAACCAGTTCACCCTGATTTCATTTATGCATCACATACAAATTCTGAATGGCTAACAGTTGAACAAATCCAGCAATTCATTAAAAACTCTCCACTTATATAAAAGCGAAAAATTTTTAGCTCTAAATCATTTTAAGTAGAGAGTTTCATTGAATCATAATAAATGAAAAGAAGTTTCAAAATTAAAGTTTTGTCTAATCAAAATTCAATCTTCGGGCAATACCCCCTGAAATCGGCCCGCCACCGCCGCCATTGCAATTAAATCCTCCTTGACTAACCAAAGTTTTTAAAATTTTGATGGCGGTTTTTTCTGCCTCACCAATGGTTGAAACAATTGCATATTCATCTAATTCGTCAAGTTTCATTTCACTCAAATCATGTAATATAGGTAAAAATCCAAAACTAAACCCTTCAGGATTCTGTCCCATGGCTGGATGTAATGCTCCATCTTTCTCTTCAGGATCATATTGATCGCTAAAAGGAAAAAAGGTTTGAGCTTGATAACCATGTTGTCTAATACGGGTATGTGGATTATTCCCTGTCGTGTAGCCAATATAACGTTTTTCAGTTCCTATTTCTTTAATGGAATATAAAATTCCTTGAACTTTATCAGCGATTGAAAGCATCTTTTTATAAGTTTCTTGATCAATTTCAGGTCTAATAGAAGTGTCAATTACTCTAAAACGAAACCTTTTTTTTGGAGTTAAAAAAAGGGGATTTTTTGGAATTGCATAAATTGCTGATTCTTCTTCCGAATGAGTTAAACCACCCCCTCCTCCGTTTCGCTGATTATAGAGAGGTTTTTTACTTTTAATAAAACCTGTCTCAAACGTATCTAAATTTTCCCCTTCTTTTAAAACATATAAAATAGCGACTTCAAAATGAGTAGGATTGTTTTGAACTGCAGTAATAAATTTCTTTTTACTTTGATTGGATGGTTTAACACTTTTATTAAATTTAGTTTTGTAATGATTCATCCGAGCAGCAAAAGAAGTTCCTGTTTTCCCTATTAAAGCAATTTCGTCAGTTGTATGATTTCTAAATATGTAAATCAATTGTTTGATTTTTTTAGCATTTGCATTAATCGAAAAACTTATTTTATTATTCCCATCGATTTTAATGGGAAACCATTCTTTTGGTTTTTGCTGTTCAAAAAAATCACTATCTAAACTTACAGGTTCAAATTCTTGCAAGGCTGCAGAAATTGAATAATCAATAGTTGATTCATTACCTTCTGACGAATAATCAATTGAAGCTTCATCAAATTTAGATTCTACGAACATCCTTTCAGCCGATTCTGATTCCTCACTTTCAAAAAATCTAATCGGTGAATAATCAACAGTTGATTCCTTAACTTCTGACGAATACTCAATTGAAGCTTCATCAAATTTAGATTCTACGAACATCCTTTCAGCCGATTCTGATTCCCTACTTTCAGAAAATCTAATCGGTGAATAAGCAATAGTTGGTTCATTAATTTCTGAAGAATAATCAATTGAAGCTTCATCAAATTTAAATTCAGTGGACATCCTTTCGTTCGATTCTGATTCCTTACTTTCAGAAAATCTAATCGGTGAATAATTAATAGTTAATTGACTGTCTAGAAAACAATCATTTAAAACTTGGCTATTCTTTCCATCAAATTTGCTATCGATATGTTCCCTTGTCGTATCTTCGCACAAATGGGGAATCCTTGCCATTTTTGATAAACTTGTAAGGTTCAAAGAAGATTTTCTTATAGTTACAGGTTTTTTCTTTCTTATAGATAGAAAATCTATCGGAATACTTCTCTCATTAAAAACCCTTCTTTTAAATATTTGTGTTTTAGATGAAACATCTTTTTCTCTTACTTTTTTAATTTTACGAAAGGAAAAATAATTTCCTTTATCTTCCTTGCTAATAAAATTATTTAAACTATCTTCGCAACTTTTTGGGAAATTAAAAATATCAAATGTAAAATCTAATTCACCAAAAAAATTATTTGTAAAAAAACAATTATTATACATAAAAACCATTAAAATTTTAAAAATTAATTTAACAACCAATTAATTATATAAAATATGTCGTTTTAATTAGTATAAAAATTAAAATCTATATAGTTTAATAATGATTAAAAATTGAATTTACTAATTAAATTTGTTTAAATAAAATTTTAATTCTAATTATAAAAAATAGTTTAAATATTTAAATTTATTTTTATAATATATATAGTTAAAATTTGAAAATAAAATTAATAAGAAATAAATAAAATTAATAAAAAATACGGATTAGATTGATTTTCAAAGCATCAAATTATTTTTAAAATCTCGAAAATAATTAAACAGTGAGAGATAAAATTAGACAGAAAACACTTTGGATAAATTCCAATGAAAAGTGTATTTGCAATAATTAACGTTTTTCTTATAAAGATGCGCAACGATATTTGACTTCCCTAGAATGTAAAATTGAAACTGGGAAAAGGAGCAAAAGAATGCGTATTGGCGTTATTGGTATTAACCACAAACTAGCAGATTTAAAATTAAGAGACGCACTTGCCAAAGCTTGTCAAAAACGATTTGGAGCTAATCAATCTGTTCATGATCAACACCACTTTATCTTACTTTCTACCTGTAATCGCACCGAAGTTTATTTTAGTTCTTATGATCTTACAGCTACCCATTCCTATTTATTAAGTATTTTACGACAAGATGTAAAAGAAGACTTTGATCATAAACTTTACTCTTTTTTTGGTATGGATTGTTTTAGCCATCTTACACGTGTGACGTCCGGACTTGATAGCGCTATCGTCGCCGAAACAGAAATTCAAGGCCAAGTAAAAAATGCGTACAATCTGGCAACAACCTTTCTTTGTCTGCCAAAAGAACTTCATTTTCTCTTTCAAAAATCAATGGGAATTGCTAAAAGAATACGATCTGAGCTACGCTTAGGAAGAGGGTTGCCTAATTTAGAACATGCAATCCTTCAAACTGGAAAATATTTTTTTAGGAATACTCAACAACCAAAAATCCTTTTTGTAGGTGCCTCAGAAATCAACCGAAAAATTCTACATTTTTTGAAATCCAAACAATATTCAGATATGACGATTTGCAATCGTTCAGAAATTCACTCCAAAGAATTAGCTATTCTATATGGATTGCATCTTCTTCCGTGGTGCCAACTCGATTCATGGCATCAGTATGATTGGATTATATTTGGAACAAAGTCCTCCGAATATTTAATTAAACCTGAAAAGAACTTTACCCCAGCTGATAATGATAAACTGATTATGGATTTATGCGTTCCACGCAATGTGGAGCCAAAACTTGGCCAAAATGCCAAAATAACTTTATTAAATATTGATCAAATTAATCGCCTACTTAAGATTCGTCATCGTGGCATGACACAAGCTCTCATTGAAGCTGAAAATCGCGTCAACTTGGCAACTTATGAACATACTAACCGATACAGGCAAAAAGAAGATTCTAAAATCACAATTTTTGCAGTATCTGCCTAAAAATTCTTTCTTTTGGGAGGTAAAAAACTGTCTAAACGATAAGCACGAATGGATTTATTTGTTAAAATTTGCAAGTTTTTGATTTCTTGCAAATTTTCATAACTTATCTGATTAAAAATCAGCTTTTCCAGGGTGCCTTGGGAAAGGAATGACATCACGTATATTTTCCATTCCAGTTGTAAATTGAACTAAACGTTCAAAACCCGCACCAAAACCAGAGTGAGGAACACTGCCGAATTTACGAAGTTCTAAATACCACCAATATTCTTCTGCTGGTAAATTGAATTCTCTTAATTTAGACTCTAATACACTAAGCCTTTCTTCCCGTTGACTACCTCCGATAATTTCTCCCACTTTTGGGACGAGAACGTCCATCGCAGCCACGGTCTTATTATCTTCATTGGTACGCATATAAAATGCTTTAATGTCTTTTGGATAATCTGTCAAAATGACTGGCTTACCAAAAAATTCTTCTGCCAAAAAACGCTCATGCTCAGATTGTAAATCTAATCCCCACTTAACTGGATACTCAAATTTTTTATCCGCTTTCTCTAAAATTCTTACAGCATAAGTGTAAGAAGCTCTCTCAAATGAAGTGTTAATGACATGCTCAAGTCTAGAAATTAAATCTGTCGCAACGTGCTTGTTGAAAAACTCCATATCTTCTTGGCAATTGTCTAAGACATATTTTAAAATATACTTAAGATAATCTTCCGCGCAGTCCATATTATCGTTTAAATCTGCAAAAGCCATTTCGGGTTCAATCATCCAAAATTCTGCTAAATGACGGGAAGTATTGGAATTTTCTGCCCGAAATGTTGGACCAAATGTATAAACATCTGATAACGCACAAGCATAAATCTCTCCATTTAACTGCCCAGAAACTGTCAAATAAGTAGGCTTGCCAAAAAAATCTTGTGTATAATCGATTCTTCCTTGTGGTGTTCTAGCAGGGTTGTTTTGATCTAACGTTGTCACTTGAAACATTTTACCCGCCCCCTCACAATCAGACCCTGTAATAATTGGAGTATGGATATATAGAAATCCGCGTTTTTGAAAAAACTGATGCGTTGCAAAGGCTAATGCATTACGAACTCGTGTGACAGCTCCAATCGTATTAGTGCGAGGTCTAAGATGTGCAATTGATCGCAAAAATTCAAAAGTATGCCGTTTTTTTTGCAAGAGATAAACTTCAGGGTCACATTTTCCAATAATGGTAATCGCTGTTGCTTGCATTTCTAAATTTTGCTCTTTACCTGGGCTTTCTACAATTGTACCTATTGCTGAAACAGAAACTCCTGTTGAAAGTTGATTAATTAGTTGATCATAACCTGCTATATCTGGAGTCGCTATAATTTGAAAATTAGAAAGAGTAGAACCATCATTGATTTCAATAAAAGTAAAGGTCTTTTGATTACGAACAGTTCTCACCCATCCTTTTAATGTTATATCGTGTCCGATCAAAGCACGAACTTCTGGAGTCGTGCCTCTAAGGCTTTTAATTTTTGTACGCATGCAAATTTACCCCACTACATTTTATTCGATTATTAATCTAAATTTTTTTGCTGATTTTTTTCTTCAAATTTGAAGAAGTTTTAAAAATATTTACCAATTGAATTTAGTAAAAAAAGAAAAAAGCACAAAAATTTATTAAGCAAATTCTTTCAATTTTTGAATTTCTTTTTCCCATAGATCTACACCCCCTGGGGTTTCGAGATATTTGGGCAAATGTCTTGTTCGAGAATCTTTCATTAAAAATTCGAAGCTTTCCCACCCAATTTTTCCTTCACCCAAAGGTTGGTGACGATCAACTCTTGAACCTAAATCTTTAGAAGAATCATTAATATGAAATGCATAAAGGTAAGGCAAACCAATGATTCGATCAAATTCCTTTAATGTAAAATCCCAAGCTGAAGACGTGCGTATATCATATCCTGCTACAAAAATATGACAGGTATCAATGCAAACTCCAATTGGAAGTTCATCTTTCACTCCATTAATGATATAAGCAAGCTGTTCAAACTTATGTCCGACAGAAGTACCTTGTCCCGCAGTAGCTTCAAGAAGTAAACGTAAATTGCCTTGAATAAAAGGGCGTACTAACAATAAACTTTCCACAATAGAATCTAAGCACTTCTGCACATCTTCTCCGAGTGAAGCACCTGGATGAAAATTTAAATAATTTATACCTAATTGTGTACATCTAATAACTTCTTCTTGAAAAGCTTGCCTACTTTTCAAAAGATTTTCTTGATTAGGGCACCCTAAATTGATCAAATAACTATCATGACTCATTAAATGAGTAAGATTTGTCTCTTTAAGAGTACTTTGCCATAATTCAATATCATTCGTTGTAAATTGCCGACCTTTCCACTGTTTTTGATTACTTGTAAAAAATTGAATAGTTGTTGCCCCAATTTTTTTTCCTTCTAATAAAGCACGGTAAACTCCGCCTGCTGCAGAAGTATGTGCGCCAAGCAGTAAATTCGAATGACTCATAAGATTCCTTATAATGATAACCTTGAAGGCTAATCTCCTATCAAAGGAGCTTGTTGTTTTTGAATCTGTAATAAATAAAGCTTGAGATCTTAACAAGGTAAAGTGTTCTTGACAAGAAAAGGAACCGTCTCTTTTTAACTCTTACTTGAATTCTAATAATTAAAGATTGCAGTCCACTTTATTTCATGATAATTTACACTGTTCTCAACATGAAGATCTTCAACTTAAATAATTTATACTCATTTCTAACCCATTTTCTATGAAATAGAAAAAATTTATAAAGAACACTAATGACTGATTCTACTCATACAATTTTTCAATCAGCTAAACGTTTTTTTTCAGGAACTTTATTAAGTCGTTTATCTGGTATGATACGCGATATCAGTATGGCTTATGCCTTTGGAACAGAAGCTTCTATTGCATCATTTATGGTAGCTTACCGTTTGGCTCATTTATGTCGCCGCCTATTTGGAGAAGGCTCTTTACAATCTGCTTTTATTCCCGAATTTGAATCAATTCGTCATCGTGATACGGAACGTGCATTTCGCTTTTTTAGAGATTTAGTCATTTCTTTAACGCTTTTTTTAGTTTTTTTTGTTTTATCTCTTTCTTTAGGAATAGGGACTTTTTTAACATGGGGAAATCCAACAAATGACACAAAAGAAATTCTGAGCCTGACATTATTAATGCTTCCTAGTCTATTATTCATTTGTTTATTTGGATTAAATGCATCTTTGCTACAATGCGAAAAAATCTACTTTACCCCTGCTGTTGCACCTTTAGCTTTTAATTGTGCGTGGATTGCAGCTGTGTGGATTTTAAAATCCTACAAAATTCCAGAAGCTATTTCTTGGCTAGCTCTTGCAGTCATTATAGCCTGCCTTTCTCAGTGGCTTGTCACAATTCCCCAAACATTTTCTATTCTCAAAAAAAATTTATCAACACCCCTTCGGGCAGAACTTAGAAAAAGTTTTTTTTCTACAGATGTTATCAAACTTGGAAAACCTTTTTTACTTGGAATGATTGGAGTAATGGCTTCTCAAATCAATGCAGCAATCGACGCCATATTTGGAAGGTACGCTGAATTAGAAGGGCCCGCCTTCCTTTGGTATGCAATTAGAATTCAGCAACTTCCTTTAGCACTTTTTGGTATCGCTATCGCAGGAGCTCTTTTACCCCCTTTGACACGTGCACTAAAAGCACAAAATTGGGCCCTTTATTATCAATTTTTAAATGATGCAGTTCTTTATACATGTACAATTATGATTCCCTTCACTGCTGCAATTTTCGTGCTAGGGTATTCAAGTGTGAATCTTATTTTTGGTCACGGCAATTTCCATGCTTCTTCTGTGATTGGCACGACAAAATGTTTGTGGGGCTATGGAATAGGTTTATTACCAAGCACCTTAATTCTATTACTTGCGCCCGCATGTTACGCGCAAAATAATTATCGACTCCCAGCTATCGCCTCCATTTTAAATATGATTTTAAATTTTTCTTTAAACTATATGTTTATTATTTTTTTCGGATGGGGAGCAACGAGCGTTGCCGTTGCTACGAGTTTAAGTGCATGGGTGAATGTATTTTTTCTTGGAATTTTTCTTAACAACAAAGAAAAAAGTTGGATGGTTTTTAAAACTAATCCAATTTTTCTAAAAATATTTTTCATAACCTTCATTGCCTTTATAGGAACAGAAGCGAGTAAACATTTCTTTCATCAATCTACAATTTTAAATGTTTTGAATTCAAATATTTTCCTAATTTCGTTTAGCGAACAACTCATCGAATTAATTATTCAACTAAGTATTTTTATTTTTTTTTGGATATCTAGTTGCTGTTTATTTGGTGTTTCTTTAAAATCTCATTCGTCGGAGCCTAATTTTATGTTAAAAACTTAGAATTGAAGCTATAAATACATTTAATTTGACAACAGGTGTTGTTTGTAATTAGGAAATTAAATTAATTGTTTTTTTAAAATTTTGACTTTATGTTTTTTGAAACATAAAATGTCTTTTAATTAATATAGGAAATAGTTATGCAAATTATTCACGATGCTTTAAATGGCTTTTATAGTTGGTACACTGAAAGTGAATATGAAAAAATTAAACGCCAAGACGAAAAAATTAAACACCAAGCTACTTTTTTAAGTGAACAACTATTGTCAGTAATACATCAAATTGTCAAGGCTTGGTTAGAAAAATATAACAACAGTATGATTACTGGATCGACGATAGATGTACTAGATCATAGCCGGCACAATTTTTCTGCCTTAGTTTTTGTACGCGAGGCAAAATCGTGGCAACGTCACGAAACTGCAATCAAACGTTTAGACCGTACAAAACTTTCAACAGAAGAAGCTTTGTTTGTTGATAAAACTAAAAATAAAGTAAATGAAGTTTATAAGATGTCTCAAAGGCGTCAGTCATTAATTGCAAGCCAAAAACTTGCAGCGGAAATTTTTCCAGGCAAGTTTGAAGAAGAATTGAATAAAGACATAGATCAAGTTCGAGCTGATTATATGACTTTCGCTAACGAGTGGCAAGAAGAATTAAAACAAGACCATGCAAACATCGTTAGAAACCAACAATTAGCTAATGTTGTCAACGAACTTTGGAAGGACTGGAAACATTTGTGGGTTTTCGCTGAATTTCCAGACGCAACCGCTACGACCGAAGGCTGTTTACTCCAGGTAGTAGGCAGAAGCACTAAAAATCCTAAAAAAGAAGTGACCGAGACAATATTTAAAGTTAACCATGTTACCAAAGGTGTATATGAAATTATTTGCACCATAGAAGAAAGTATTAATGTGACTGATTCATGCTTAAATGTTAGAGTTAGTGAAGTAAAAGTTGGTCATACTCTTGTAGGTTATTCTCAAATCGGATCATCAGGCGAAAAAGTTCCAACTTCTAAAGAAAGCTTCATGAATCGAATTATCGCAGAAGCAATTAGACGGGTTGATAGCAAAAAAGAAGTTTTAAATCATATTATGGATGTAGAATTCCCAGAAAAAAATGGGATATTAGTAACTACGCCTGTACATGAGACAGAGCGTAAGTAAGTCCTTTAAATAGTTGTCTAACCTATAAGATTACAATTAAATCGCTATATAAATTTTAATCTAAAATGCTTAGACAACTCTTTATTAAATTTAGAATTTTAAGAACAAAGTCAATTGTTGATTAAGTTTTATCCCTATTCTGGTAGTCCTAACTTATAATGCTCAACGCCGATTGTAGTCGCAAATAAAATAGTTGATTATACTAATAGGGTTAATTAACTTCTTCAAAAAAGAAAATATTTTCTCACTGCTTGAGAAAGCATTTTTGTCTAAAGATATAATTGAACCTTTCAATAGAGCTTACTTTTCCCGCTTCTTTTCCAATTAAGTCGGTACTACGTCTAAAGAATGACTTCGCCACATTGAGAATTCATGTGTATAAAAGACAGTTTTTTGAGTTTTCTGGCAATTTTCTCATCAGACATTCCGCAGCTTTTCGCGTTTACTTCTCGTTGCGCATGCCTAAAACTTACCTCATAGCAGAGTGAAAACAAACCACAGCCATTGTTGATTATCCTTATTCCCCCATAGCTCCCCATTGCTCATCTAACTTGATAGCAGCGACTTGAACCATCTATCTCTGCACTCGTTACAGTTGCATTCAAGCTTACTGGGAATTCTCCCATGATTTCATAAATAAATTGTAGAAACTACGGCATGCTAACATTAAAATGCGGCAAACACATTCTAGTGTTACCCGTTCGAGGAGTATTTGACGAATTAAGAATTGCCTCTCTTCATTAATTAATTTTTATAGTCGTATTTCTCTTATTTTTTCTGCAAAAATGCCCTAAATAAAATGAAATACATCTCGCCAAATAGATAGAAAAACTTCAATCACAATTAAACAAATAATTGTCCATTCTAATCGGCTAGAATGCTGATGATTAAGTTCGTTTCCGAGCATTTCAAACAATTCATGCATGACATCTAATCTTTGATTTAAAACTTCTACTCTTGTATCAATATCTAGATAATTATTTGTCATTGCGTAAAGCGGTTCTAACTCCGAATATTCCCAAAAAAATTCTGGTGTATCCAAAATATCTAGATGTAAATTGATGGAGTTGCGCTCTATAAATAATGCCCCCATCTTCTTTCTAATTTCTTTTCTTGAAAGAGGAATTTTTCCCTGCTTCGCCAAATCTTGAGGAATTCGCTTAGTGAATTGAAATGTGCGACGAATTGCATGCTCGAAAGTCCCTAACTTAACAGATTGGGCTAATCCGTGAGAAATGGCCAAGCGATTTAAAACATCTCGATTAGGAAGAATAATTTCATCTTCAATAATTTTTGGAACGTCTCCAAATGTAAAAGTAAATTCATCAATATCCATTTCCTCCGGAATTAATGGCTGCTCTTCATAAGCTTTAGCTTGATCTAAAAATTGTTGACATTGATCTGGAGTTACCCCCCAACAAACAGTAGCCCCATAAGAAAAATAAAATATATCCCCGATCGAAATTCCTGGTATGGGAAGATGAACTACATCACGATAAAGAGTAGCTCCTTGGTGTTTTAAACTTTCAAATAAGGGTTTAATTTGATAGGAAGATGCTGTGCAATAAGCGAGACAATCCATATATGCCATTAGTTATTTATATTTTATGCCATTTAGCAAAAGCTTTCATAATTGATCGATAAACATCTTAATGATGCAGTACCAAAGACTAATTGCTTTGAATGAATAAAGAAAAACAGAGTTTTAGTTGAAAAGTTGCGAAAGAGGGGACTTGAACCCCTACGAGGAAACCCTCACTACCACCTCAAAGTAGCGCGTATACCAATTCCGCCACCTTCGCATAGATAAGAAAAAAATTTTAACACTTTTAAGCTATAGAGGCAAATAGATTTTACTGTTTTTGCATAGTTTCTTTGCAATATCTCTCAATTTTGTTTTTTGTTTGAGAAAAAAGAGTAATTTCAGTTAATTCTTGATAATTTTTACAATTCAATAATTGATATAATACATTTATTTCGTTTTCATGTAAATGGCTGGCTCCCATAGGATAGTGTAAACGACAAAATACTTCCCCTCGAAAAAAAAAAGCTTCTTGATGAAGTGGTTGTAGGCAAACACTGCAGACCAAAGGATGGGCTAAAATTCCTTCATGCTTTAGTAGTTTTAAACGGAAGCTTGTGGTTAAAATATCCGGAAATTTGGTTTGGGGAATTTTTTTCAAATAAATTTCAGTCAAAGTAAAAAGTTGAGGAGCAGGCTTTCCTACTAATTGCGTTTGGTAAAGAAGCTGTATGATGTCACAAGCAGCATTTAAATGATTGAGTTCGGTCCGTAAATGACGGTAAAAATCTAAAATTGATATTTCATGACAATTAAAAATTTCACCCTTTTGTTCTTTATAAACCAATTCAACCTTTGTTAAAGGCGTGCAATGACTCTTTGCCCCTCCTCTTTTATTTCGACTCTTTTTGCATAAAACTTTGATTAAGCCAGCTTCCTTAGTAAAAATGGCTACAATCTGATCATAATCACGAAAAGGAATGACTTTTAAAATAATACCTTCAGCCGTTTGAAATTCGGATAACATATAGCAATACTTTTTGACTTATAATCTTCAAAATTCTATAGTCTAATCTCTTAGCTGTTAAAATGCATTAATTCTTATCGCACCGATAGCTCAATGGATAGAGTACCCGGCTTCGAACCGGGTGGTTAGAGGTTCGAGCCCTCTTCGGTGCATAGTACATCATAACGTGAAGATTCCTCCTATATCAATTTTATCGCATACCTCTGAAAGCTATGCCAACGCGATTAGTCATGAACTTGGTAAAGGCTTTCAACACGCAAAACTCGTTTATCAAGAATGGTTTCGCAGAGGTAATATCAGTGGACTAAATCCAGCATTTAAAAATGCTCAAGCCCTTTTACAAAATATTCTTTCTCTAACCGATTTCTCTTTTTTACCCATTTCACAAAATTTGACAGATGGTCAAACAGGAAAATTTTTAATTAAAACTATAGATGACTTAGATATCGAGTCTGTATTAATTCCCATGCAAGCAGGTGGGACTCTATGCATTTCCTCACAAATCGGATGTCAAATGGGATGTGCATTTTGTGAAACAGGTCGAATGGGACTTTTGAGAAATTTAACGACCCAAGAAATTCTCAGTCAACTTTTCATTGCGAAATTCCGTTTACATTTTTCAGTTAGAAATATTGTTTTCATGGGAATGGGAGAACCTTTTGATAATTATGATACTGTCATGCATGCATTTCGCATTTTAACAGATTCTCATGGATTTGGTTTGGGAAATAATCGTATTACTATTTCCACGAGTGGTTGTTTAGAAGGAATTTACCGATTATTGCAAGAAACAACCCCACTCCCTAATTTAGCGGTCTCTTTAAATGCTCCCAATGATGAGTTGCGTAACAAACTCATGCCTATTAACAAAAAATATCCCTTAAAAGAGCTTTATCAAGCTATCTATGATTTTTGTAAACAAACTAGTAAACAAGTTTTAATTGCTTATGTTCTCATTAAGGAGCAAAATGATTCAATCGAGCACGCTAAACAATTAACCGATTTTTTATCCGGACTCAATGTTAAAATTAATTTGATTCCCTACAATCCCCAAAGTCGTGATCGATTTCAATCTCCTGAGCAATCCACTCTTGAAAATTTTACCAGTTATCTTCGAGAAAAAGGATTTTATACTCTTTTAAGGCAAACTAAAGGACAAAAAATTATGGCAGCTTGCGGACAGTTAGGCAACCTTGAGCTGAAACGTAAAAAACCCTTTATTCTGCCGATACTAAAACAATAAAAAAGTTAGATTGACTATCAATTCTTAAACTTTTTATCATAAAATCTAAAGAATAAACACCTACCGTGTATGGATCGATTTCTCTTTGCAATGGCAAATTAGAGTGTTATAATAATATTGTAAAGGCCGAGTATTGGTTGCCTTTTTAGTGAGACTTGGATAATAGGTAACTTTCTTTCCAAACTTACTTTAGCTACTACAAAACTAAAACGTCAAGGTTAACTCATTGAGGTACGTATGAATCGCAAAGCAAAAGCCTTAGAATTTGTAGATACTGAATATAACGTTAAAATTACAGGTCGGCATGTCGAAATTACAGATTCCATGAAAAGTTATGCCATGGAAAAAATTTCTAAGATTGAGCGATTCATGGATCGCATCATTGATGTGAATGTGATCATGGATATCCAAAAAATTGACCACAAAGTAGAAATTATCTTAAAAGCAGGGCATACAAAAATCCAAAGCCAAGCAGCAACACCTGATATGTATGCTTCAATTGATAAAGCGATTGCAAGACTTGAAGCTCAAATTCGTCGTTACAAATCAAAAATTCAAGACCATCACGCAAAAAGTTTAGCTATTATTGATATGAATGTAAATGTGCTTCGCAATCCTAGTGCTGAAGAGGAAATGGAAGAGGAAGAAAGTGAATTTTCTGCTTCTGTCACCAATGGCCACATTGTTGGCGGGCATGAAATTGTCAAACGAGAAACCCGCCCTCTTAAAACCTTGACATTTGATGAAGCTATTATGAAAATGGAGCTTTCTCAAGATGTGTTTTTGATCTTCAAAAATGAAGAAGATCAAAAATTGAAAGTGATTTACAGACGTAAAGATGGTCACTATGGAATTATTGATTTAAACAGCTAATGATCTATGCCTAATCAACTTTTCTGTTCTGTTCGAAAGAAATGGATTTTAGAAACACCTGAAGAGAAAGTTAGGCAATTGTTAATCAGTCATATGACGCAGAATTTGGGTTATCCGATAGGAAGTTTGGCTCTGGAAGTCACTTTGAGTCAAATGCCTCATCTGCGTCATATTCCCCCTCAACAAATTCCCAAAAGAAGGGCTGACCTTGTTATTCTCACCCCTCACCTTCATCCCTCTTTTCCTCTTTATCCTTTGTTATTGATCGAATGTAAAGCTGTCCCTCTCACAGATAAAGCTATGCGCCAAGTCGTAGGTTATAATCAATTTCTTCAAGCTTGTTTTATTGGATTGGCAAATCAAGACGAAAAAAGACTTGGTTGGTACGATCCTCAACAAAAAGATTATCAAGCTATTACAAATATTTTTTCTTACCCTTCTCTTCTGCGGCAAGCAAAATTATTTTTTTCGGAACTAGTAAAATGAGCAGATGAAAAATTAAACCTTAAAAAGATTTTCTGGAAATAGTGGCGACGATTCAAAGGATCTTGCTGAATCTGAGAATTCGTCTCGAACAGATGAAATTCTATTCGCAAACATCTCATACTAATCTGAATTTTATAACCTTAATAAATAAAAATACATTTGCTTTTTGCTCCAACTAGGCAAATCTTTTTATTCATTCCTTGTTTAACAAACTGAAGATTGTTCATTTAAGTGATGAAATTGGAATCAATTTCTTTACTGGTATTTCTTATTTGAACAAAATCTTTTCAACTATTGATCGATAAGAGCCGTCCTCTTTTTAACTTTAATTAAATATTTAATTTTATTAAAATTGCAATATTTTTTATATATAATATAATTAAAAATTATCCAAATAATTTGGAGGGTAATTATGCATATTCATAATCCAAGTTTTAATCGGCAAACTCTCATTGCCAATGCAGATATTCACCCCTACTATCGATCGAATGTTCATTTAAAATTTTCTGAACGAATAAATTTATTATGCAAAACAATTTTTCAGGGCTTCCT
>NZ_BASL01000704.1:0-47464 GCF_000648255.1 Candidatus Protochlamydia sp. R18
TTTTAGGATTTCTAGTAGCAGTTGCAACAAATTTTTTAATAAATTAGTTATTTGCAACTTACATTAATTATTATTAAATAAAAAAGGTTCCTTTTCAATTAGTTGAAAGGAACCTTTAAAAAGAAAAATAGCGTTTGATGAACTTAAAAATTAAACGATTTGTGAAATTTGACTTTCCCAATCTTTAATAAAAGCTAGTAGTTTATCTTTAGAGGGTTTTGTTTTAAAAAATTCTAAAGCTTTTGGTTGGCTGCTTAAATGAGCAATTTTAGCTAATAAATGTAAATGGCGTTTATCATCTGCAGCAAATAAGAAAAATAATGTATTGACAGGTTTACCATCTAAGGCGCCATATTCAAGAGGTTTATCTAAAAATACAACAACAATGGCATCATGCTGGGCGTGTAAAGAATCCCTTGTATGAGGAATTGCAACGCCATTATTAAGAGCGGTAGGCATCATATTTTCACGGTCTAATAATAATTCAGTCATGACTTCAGCGTCGACGTTTAAGTCTTTAGCCGTTTTTTTCATTGTCTTGCGAATAATTTCTTCTTTTGTTTTACCAGATACATTGTATAGAACATCACCTTTATGAATCGCTCTAAATAAACTAAATTGTTTACTTCCACCTGTAGCAGGTTTTTTTTCTGCAACAGTTGTTTTGATTGATTGTGTAAATGGAGAACTACTCTGGTTTTTATCGAATTTATGAGAAATCACCCAATTTTCTATTTCAGTGCGAGAAAAATAATGATGTTTATTGATACTATAAGAAGGGATTTTTCTATCTGAAACCCAACGACGAATTGTTGTTTCTGATACATTCAATAAATCGGCAACATCCCTAATTTTTAAATCCTGGGTCATACTTCCTCACTTAATATTTATTAAATAATATTTTGAGAATGTTTATAGGAATAAACAGACTCTTACTATATCTATCGGATTATACACTTATATAAGACAAAGAGATTTTTCAAGTTTCGCAGAAAGATTAGATGAATCATGAGGTTATGTTCACAAGAAGCTTTGCCTGATGGATTATTATTATTAGGCATACAACTTTATCAACAAACTAACCGTAGATTTTCATTTTTAGTTCAACGAATAGCACAAAAAATCTACAACAAAATTAAAATTATTTCTTTTCTAATTATTCAATGAATGGTTTTATTTAGCAAGCTTTAAGTCTCTTGAAATAATTCAATAATTTCTTTTGGATTTGAAAGAGTCAATAATTTCTTTCTTCTCTCTTCATTTTTAATAGCTTGAGTTAAGTTAGATAATAATTGTAAATATTCGGTTTGTTTATCATCGGGTCCTCCAATCAGAAAAATAAGACGAACAGGTCCGCCATCTAAAGCATGCCATTCGACAGCTTTTTGAAGAATTCCAATCACAATAAAAAACCGATCATAGGAAGGGAGTTTAGCATGTGGAATAGCAGCCCCCATTCCAATACCAGTTGAAACAATTTTTTCTCGTTCAATAATTGCTTGGTAGAATAATTCTTCATTATCCAACTTGCCTGATTCATAAGCGACATGAACAAGCTCTCTTAAAGCTTCATTGCGTGTAGGAGTGCTTAAAAAAACGACCAAATTAGAATCGAGATAGTTAGAAATAGGCTTTTTTTTCATGTTCAATCTCAGAAGGCTTAACCGGTATGGCCAAATCCTCCCACTCCTCGTTGAGTAGATTCTAATTCTTCGGATAAAACAAAATTTGCTCGTAAGACTTGAGCTAGAACTAATTGAGCAATTCTCATTCCAGGTTCAACAATAAATGCGTTAGTTCCATGATTAATTAAAATAATTTTAATTTCTCCTCGATAGTCTGCATCGATTGTTCCGGGAGTATTTAAAACTGTCACTTGATGTTTCAATGCTAAACCACTTCTCGGGCGAACTTGAATTTCATAACCCTCAGGAATAGCTAATCGCATGCCTGTGGGAATTAACGCAGACTGTCCGGGAGGAATCTCTAGCGACTCTTTCAAATAGGCTTTAACATCTGCTCCTGCTGCTTCGGGAGTCATATAGAAGGGAAGTAGCTCTTCATTTTCAATTAAAGTAGGAATAGTCAACGTATTTGAATAAGATTGGGTCATGAAAATACTTAATTTTTATCTTTTGAAGGAGAAGTTTTTTTAATTAAATTTTTAGGAGTGGGGGAAGGCTCATCTTCTTCAGAAAAATTTCCTTTTAAAAAGTCAATAAGCTCGGCCAATTTTTGTTTGAGTTCAGGCCGTTTGACGATACAGTCGATCATTCCATGCTCAAGTAAAAATTCTGATTTTTGGGCTCCTGAGGGGAGTCGTTGACCAATAGTTTGCTCAATAACTCGTGGACCTGCAAAACAAATCAAAGCATTCGGTTCTGCAACAATAATATCACCTAAAGAAGCAAAAGAGGCTGTCACGCCCCCAGTTGTTGGATTCGTTAAAACAGAAATATAGGGGATACGCGCTTCATGTAACTTGGCAAGTGCTCCTGAGGTTTTGGCCATTTGCATAAGAGATAGAATCGACTCTTGCATACGAGCTCCGCCAGAGGTCGAAACAATAATTAAAGGAAGTTTTTCTTTTAAAGCATGTTCAATTAGACGTGTGAGCCGTTCACCTACGACAGACCCCATGGAGCCGCCCATAAAGCTGAAATCTAAGACTCCTAGAGCAATTTTATGTTTATTTATCATACACGTACCGACAACAACAGCTTCATTGCTAGTCGATTTTTCCTGAGCATTTGCAAGTCTTTGGGGATAGGGTTCCGTATCAACAAAATTAAGAGTGTCAACAGGTTGTAAGTTTTGAAATAACGGTTTAAAAGTATTAGGATTACTTAAACTTTTAATACGATCTTCAGTTGAAAGACGATAGTGATAATCACATTTTGGGCAGCAGTTGCTATTTTGTTCTAATTCATTAGCGTGGATTAGCTCATTGCAATGCGTACATTTTAACCATCCACTAAACCCATCCTTTTTGGTGGTTTGGATTTTAATTTTTGGCTTGTCCCGAGAGAATAATCCCATCGTTGGTATCTCAATTAATTTTTATAAGAAATATAGTATTTATTGAAAATTTGGGTAGATATATATGATTTCAATTATCTTAATAAACTATCTTGTATAACTCAAGAGCTTTTCTATATGAATTCGAAAATTAACCAATGATTCAGCTAATTTTCGAATGTTTTATTGAGAGCGTTTTTAGAAATTTAACTGCAATAAAAATTAAAAAAATTATTTACTTTTAGCAGCTTGGTATCTTTCCGCTACGTTTTTCCAATTAATGATGTTCCAAATATTTTTTACGTAATCAGCCCGGACATTTTTATATTGTAAATAATAAGCATGCTCCCAAACATCAATACCGAGTAAAGGAATGAGACCTTTTGTAGAGAGGGGGTCTTGGTTTTCACAAGTGGCAAGAGTTAAACGATCTTTAGCTTTATCATAGCCGAGCCAACCCCAACCAGAGCCTTGAATAGCGACTGCTTTCGCACTTAATTGTTCAATTAGGGTTTGTAAAGATCCAAACTCTTTATTAATCGCATCAGCTAAAATTCCCTCTGGTGCCATTCCTCCAGCTTTATTTTTTGGAGCAAGATTCGTCCAAAAAATCGAATGATTGACATGCCCACCTCCATTAAATTTAATGACTGATTGAAGAGCAATCATTGTAGATAAATCATTATTGGCTTCGGCTTCCAAATACTGTTCTAAAGCTTTATTTAAATTTGTTACATAAGTTTGATGGTGTTTGGTATAGTGAAGAGACATAATTTCTGCACTAATGACAGGCTCTAAAGCATTAAAATCATAAGAAAGATCGGGAAGTTTATAAGCTTGTGATTTTTGTTGATTCATATGGACTCCTTATAAAAGCATTTAGCTAGTTGTTAACGTTTTCTAATGGAGAGGAATAATTAACCATCTTATAATAAGAAATTTGCACTTGTTTATTTCATTAGTATGCTTAAATTAGTTTTTATTCAAAACTTGCATTTGGTTAAAATAATATTATTTTGAACAAATAGAGAAAATTAAGCAATAAATGAGACTTAAAAATGACCAAAAATCAACTGTTCAGTTGAGGTATGTAAGTTTGGAGGCATTGTAGGGTGATCGGACCAATTGTGACATATTTTTTATCGATGGGGAAATAGCCAAATATTTTTGCAAAAGCGTGAACAGTTGAAGGACTTGTAAAAACTATCTCGTCAAATTGTTCTAATGAAGGGATGTATTCAGGTTGCCGAAATTGAGTATCATAAAAAGGGCAAGCGTAATAATTCAAGTGACGATCAGTAAAAAAATCAATTAAAACAGAACGAGCTTGGGCAGAATGGGGCCAAAAGAAGCTGGCTTTTTGAAGAGAAAGGGGATGCAATTCAATGATAAGTCCCTCTGCCGTTTCTTCTTTAGCAATTAGCGCAGGTTGAATACCAAGGGCTCGCAAATGAGATCCCGAGACTTGACCAACAGCTATCGAAGTTTTAGATTTCCAATCGTCTAATGATAAACCGAAATGAGAAAGATGGTCATGTAAGAGATGAATACTCGTTTTAGAAGTAAAAATCAGATGCGTAAAAAGGTGAAAGTCGCGAAAAGCTTTTTGAATGCAGGGATCAGTCAAAGGGCGAGGAATAATTTTGATTAAAGGGCAATGAGTTAATTGGTCAGTGTAGCGATAATAAGCGGGATTTAAGCCTGTGTATAAGATTTTTCTCAATTTTTTCTCACATCTAAGCAGGCAAAAAGAGTTTGCATTCTTGTATCGTCCTTCCGTGCGATAATGGCCAGTTGGCCTTGCCCTTCTACCGTTGTTCCTGGTAGGCGAATACGATTCAAATGCGTTAAACCCAGCCGGATTAGTGCAGCTTCAGCCACCACAACACCGTCCGCCTGTTTTTTTTCAAGCAAAGCTAGTCTTTGGTCAATGGTGCCTCTCAAATCTAAAAAAATGAAATCGTTTCTTAATAATTTGACTATATTTTCTCTTCTTATAGAAGAAGTCGCAATTCGTGAGTGAGGAGGAAGAGTTTGTAAGGTTTCTCCATCGCGCAAGACCAAGACATCACTGCAGTCGACGCCTTTTGTTAGACAAATGAGTTGAAGGCCATCTGGAATTGGATCAGGGAGATCTTTTGCCGAATGGATGCCAATTTGACACTTTTTTTGAAGAATAGCTTCATCAATTTCTTTGGTAAAAAAATTGGTTTTATCAAGGTCTCGCAATGAAGTTTTTTGATCCAGATCACCTATTGTGTCGAAATAAGAAATGGTAAATTCTATAGAAGGATAAAAAGATCTAAGTGCTTTTAAAATCTCTTGTACTTGCGCACGTGAGAGTGGTGAAGAACGAGCCCCGACAGAGATAGAATAGGGTTGGGAATTATTTGAGTAAAGCATCGATCGCTTCCTCAACAAATTCTACGCCTTGTACCACAATCTTTCGAAGAATATCTTCAGCAATTCCTTTAGCGTTTCTTTTAGGGATAATGCAACGTCTAAATCCCATATGAATGGCTTCTTTAAGTCGACTTTCAATTCTCGGAACGCTTCGTATCTCGCCTCCCAAACCCACTTCTCCAACGACAGTTGTTTCGGGGTCAATGATTGAATTACGCATTGAAGAAGCCGAAGCTAAAAGAAGGCCTAGATCGATGGCAGGTTCTATAATTCTTAGACCTCCTGCGACGGAAACAAAAACATCACATTTATGAAGTTGATATCCCATCCTTTTTTCAAGCACAGCAAGTAGTAGAGCAAGTCTATTTTGATCTAATCCTGTGCATCTTCGTGAAGGAGTGCTAAAGACTGTTTGCGTCACTAAAGCTTGTACTTCAATAAGAATAGGGCGAGAGCCTTCTAACGTAGGTATGATGACAGATCCTATGCTATCTTTTCTTCGTTCTTCTAAAAAAATTTCGGAAGGATTGGGTACTTCAACCAGCCCTGATTGTTTCATTTGGAAGACTGCAATTTCATCTGTAGGGCCAAAGCGATTTTTAACAACTCGAATCATTCGATAATGGTGTTGTTTATCACCTTCAAAGTAAAGAACAGTATCCACAAGATGTTCTAAAACTCTTGGACCTGCAATTTCGCCAGATTTTGTGACGTGTCCAATTAAAAATGTTGAAATCCCACGTCCTTTCGCTAAATGCATAAACTCTGTTGTAGTTTCACGTACTTGTGTCACCGATCCTGGAGCTGAAGTAATTTCGCTTTTATAAACGATTTGAATCGAATCAACGATTAAAACATCAGGGTTGAGTTGATCGATTTGAGATTTTATTAAAGAGAAATTGGTTTCCGAAAGTAAAAATAGATTATCTGTTTGAATGCCCAATCGATTAGCTCTTAAAGAGGTTTGATCAACAGACTCTTCTCCACAAATATATAAGACAATAAGTCCTTGTTTGGCTAAAGCATAAGAAAGTTGTAGCATCAAGGTGGATTTTCCAATACCTGGATCACCTCCCACTAAAGTGAGCGAACCCGGAACAAGTCCTCCTCCTAATAAACGGTCACATTCTCCAATCTTCGTTTGAATACGTGGTGTTTCTTGGAGTTTTACTTCTTTCAATTTGATGGGGCGGGTTGTAATAGCGGTTTGGGACTCAAAACGTTTAGGGAGAGAAGATAATTCTAATTCTTCTTGAAAAGTATTCCAGTTTGTACACGAAGGACATTGTCCTAACCATTTAAGTTGTTTATGCCCACATTCAGAGCAATACCAGACAGTTTTTTGCTTAGCCATTTAAACGTACCTTTAAGAAAAACATTAAGGAAGTTCAACTCGTGAAAGAGCATCAGCAGCGGCAGCTTGCTGAGCTTCTTTTTTGGATGTTCCCTTTCCTCTACCTAATTCTCTATCTTGAATCCAAACAGAAATTTGAAAAACTTTACTATGATCAGGACCTGATTCATGTAGAACTTGATATAGAGGGGTTTGTTGATAATTTTTTTGGCAATAATCTTGTAATAGAGCTTTCCAATTACGTAGAGGGGTCGCTAATATTATTTCAATATGCTGATGGAAGTTTTTAAAAAGAAAATCCTTTGCTGCTTGGAGACCTCCATCCAAGTAAATGGCTCCAATGATAGCTTCAAATAAATCTGCCAAAATAGATTCTCTACCTCTTCCATCATTCATGCGTTCTCCTTTTCCAAGTAGTAAATAGCCACTTAAATCTAAGGATTGAATGTAATGCACACACGAGCTGGCTTCGACGAGGCGAGAGCGTAAATAAGAAAGTTGTCCTTCTGGAGTTTCGGGGAGTTTACAATAAAGATAATCGGAAATTAACATACCCAGTACAGAATCTCCTAAAAACTCCAAACGTTCGTTATGTTGGTTAACTTCTCGATTTTCATTGATAAATGAACGATGTACAAATGCAAGCACGAGGAGTTGTGGATCTTTAAAAGTATAGCCTAATTTGGCTTCAATGGCAGGAGCTTGTTTAATTACATGTTCAATTGGATTCATGTAAAGTATTCTAGGCAACAATCCTTTTTTCTGCTAGCCTTATTCGATTCAGTTAGTCACTTATAATTGAACGCATTATATTACCTCATTATTATAATTTTATTTTATGAAATTTGCTATTGCTAAAGAACATAGAGATTTTTTTCAAAAAAATGGTTTGATAGAATTTGAAGATTTTTTATCAGAAGAACAAGTATCAACTGTCAATCGGGCAATAGATCAAGTTTTGACTGAACGTTTAAAAGTGACTCCTCAACGTCTAAAACTTCTTTCTTCTGAATGCGCATTTTCTCAAGGAAGAGATTTGTGGCGATCAAATGAAGAGCTAAAAAAAATCGTTTGCCAGCCAAAATTTGCTGAAATAGCTGCTGAATTAATTGAAAAAAAACCTTTGCGTTTAGGATATGACCAGTTATTCCCGGCTCATTACCAAACTAAATTTAGTTCTAAACAACAAAGAGTTTATGCACAATTTCTTGAACAATCTCTAAGTTTAGAATCGATTAGTGGCGTAAGTGGCGTCCTTTGTGGTTTAATGATATGTCTTGGAGAAAAAGGTGAGTTTTTTTCACAAGAGCAATTCTCTATTGAAGGAATAGATATTTATTCAAGGCAAGCAGGCCATGCTATTTATTTTAATCCAAACGCTCTAGTGAATTGGCGTAATTTTTATGCGCATTCTGCTTATCGTTATTTTCTAATTGTTTATACGCAAACCCATTCTCATTATCAATTACAGGTAAATGATCCTCATACTCATTTTCTTAAACAATTAGGATATATTTTTAATGATAAATTGAACGATCGATTACATCCGATCGTTTATCGTTAGAGTTTAATCTCGTGGAATGGCAACTAATTGATTCTGGCAAATTGTCTCCGCAAGCCATTATGGCTAAAGATGAAGAATTACTAAAAAATCTTCAGCAAGAAAGTCTTCCTATTCTCCATCTTTATGATTGGAGTGTTCCTTGTTTAACTTACGGTTATTTTATTGATCCGCAAAAATATTTGAATTTAGAGGCATTACAAAATTATCAGATCGGTTTAGCCCGCCGTCCTACTGGAGGTGGAATTATTTTTCATTTAACCGATCTCGCGTTTTCTGTGTTATTGCCAAGTAGTTATCCAGGTTATTCTGTTAACACCTTAGAAAATTATGCCCTTGTGAATCGTCAGATTGCGCATGCAATTGCAGGTTTTAAAGATAAACAAGCGACTCCTGTACTTTTATCTAAAATTTCATCTCATGAAGCTGATTATCAAGGATTTTGCATGGCGAAACCTACTCAGTACGATTTAATTATTGATGGAAAAAAAGTAGGGGGCGCTGCCCAAAGAAGAACCAAACAAGGATTGTTACACCAAGGAAGTCTTTCTTTAGCCTTGTTGCCAGAAGAATTATTAAAAAATGTTCTTAAAAATCAAGAAGTGACTAGTGCAATAAAACAACAATCTTATTGTTTGCTTCCTGAAGCTTGGACTGATCAGGACTTGAGGCAAGCTCGACAAACTCTAAGGGATTTGATTCAGATGGAATTGACTAAGCGATCATGAGCTAAAAAAAATATGAGATTATTAGTGCGGAAATGATTAACTACATAATTAGATATGCCGCGAGCAATAACAAATAAAGGAACGGCTGGACAGATAATACTGATAATGATTTTGGTATAATAACGGATTCTATCCTGAGTAATAGACTCAACAATGGGATCAATCACTTTGTCAAAAATATTTTGAACTTCATAGTAGTCTCTATTTTTAAAGCAATAATCAGAAAAAGCAACTTTCAAAGATTCTTGTAAAACTCTCATACCTAAAATAGGAAAGAACGCGAAGTCAGTTCCTTTGAATAGTTTCTTGACATCTGGTTCAGAAATATCTGAAAGACCTCCAATTGGCTCGCCGTCAAATAGATAAACTTTATTACTTCCATCGCCTGCAAATCGAATGTTATTGATATGCATGTCTGTTAGATGAGTGTGCTTAATAACTAAACAGACTTGTTTAAGAATTTCAGCTAGTTCATTTGGATTGTTTTTTGCTAAATCAATAAATTTTTGGATATTGTCATATGAATTGAGAATAGAAACTTTTTTTGATATGACAACATATTTCTTATGAATTGGTGCATTTGTTGCGGTATCAGGAAGGCGAAATAAGTATTCTTTACACGCTTCAATCCGATCTAGATGCTGTTTTTTTATGTATTGTCTAGCTTTTTTCATTGTTACAACCCGTAAAGGGTTTAACACATCATTGGGAACTCGGATATTTTTCGTTCGATCTTGTGAAAACCAGTCTTTAAATCGACAAAGCCAAAAAGGAACACGGGCAGCAGAACAAAATCTAAATATTTTTCCCGATCCTGGATGTGCAAAAGAAGTCGTGATAGAAAAGTTTTGTTTGATGAGAAAATTAGGAATCAGAGGATGTCCAAGAACAATTCCTGCTATATCATCGCAAGATGAGTAAAGTTCAAATTGATTTTGTTTAAGCAGATATCTGTCTAGAGGAGTAATAATAGAGGATTTTTTTAGAAAATCCCCGATTTTAGCACCATTGACTTCAAGATGGAAATCTAAAATGTCTGCAACTAACTTTGCTTGCTCAGGTTCGCGAGAGTCAAAAGAATAATCATCAATATTAGCTTCTATATTTACTTCCGGAGAATGATAATAAGAAACATTTAGTTCATAGAAATTGCTCCAACTGTCAGATATAAAGTTTGCAAGAGATGTCATTGATTTGTTACTCATAAAGTTAATTATGAGAAATATTTTATTTTCTCTGATAATTTAAATCAAACTGATTTATTAATTAAATCTTCGTTTAATTGATTTAATTTTTATGGTTTATTTTAGACAAAATGAAAAATTAAACGGCTACTATTTTTTCAATATATGTATCCCACCTTTCTTGTCTTGCTTCAGGCATTAAAATTGTTTAGAGGAAAGAGTATTTTTGATATAATATATTCTCTTTAAGAATAAAAAATTTGCGTTTTTTTGTTTGTAAAAGTCCTTACAATGCAGATTTTATGAGATTGTAAAATTCAATCCTTACACATTTTGCTAATGATTTAAATCTGGAGTTACTTAATTATGCTCGATTTTTTCCGGAGATACCAAAGGTATTTTTTCTTTGTAATTACAGTTGTAATTATTATTTCATTTTCATTTTTTGGTACCTACAGCACACTTGGAACAAACTCCTGGCGTGAACAAGTCGCTTTTAAAGCTGTCGATGGGAAAGAAATTACTCGTGCTGAAGTAGATGAAATGGCAATTTTTCTAGCTACTGATAATGAAGATAAACGTTTATATAACGGAGTTTGGGGACCCAATTTCCTCAATGACGGAGTCATTCGTAAAGATTTTCTCGAAACAGGCTTAGCGCAAGAACTTGTTGAAGCATATCAAAATGAAATGAAAGATCCCTTGAATAAGCGCCTCGAAAAAGAAAAAAAATTCACTCTTTACACGCATCCACAAGCACCTTTTTTAAGCGTTGAAAATGCTTGGGGGTATTTTTCTCCTGAAATGAATGAGCATTTTAAAATTTTGCAATCGACTCATGATAACGTGAGTCCTAAAGCTTTTGATAGTCGTGTTAAGTTGTTTTTAGCAGAAAAGAAATTTTCCCCTGCAATGCTTAGACAAGTTTTGCGTTATCAAGAAAAACAATATAACTGGTTAACTCCTGATCAAGAATTAGATCGAATAAATCTTTCTTTATTTGGTTACCACACACTGGAAGATTGGTTTACCCCTTACTTTACTCGACTCGTTAGCGAATTTATTATTAATACTGCGCTTTTAGCAGAACAGCAGGGTTATGAAGTTACAAAATCAGAAGCAATTGCAGATTTGATTCGCAACACTCAAATCAGCTATCAACAAAATCAAAATAATCCTTCAATTGGAGTACCTTCTCCAGAAGAATATTTTAATGAGCAGTTACGCCTCTTGAATATGGATCAGGCAAGAGCAATCAAAGTTTGGAGGCAGGTACTTTTATTTCGTCGTTATTTCCAAGATGCGGGTCACTCTGCCTTAGTCGATACGTTAGCTTATCAAGTATTTAATAATTATTCGTATGAAAGTGTCACTGTTGATTTATATCGTCTTCCTGCTGCTCTAAAATTTGCTAATTATGATTCGCTTCAAAAATTTGAAGTCTATTTAAATATTATTGGTAAAGGAGATCGTAAAGATTCACTTTCACTTCCAGAAGAATTTTTAGATGTAGTAGAAGTAGAACGTGTTTATCCCGAACTTGTTCAAAAACGTTACGAATTAGAGGTCGCTCAAGTTTCTCAAAAAGTTTTACAGGCTCGTATTGGAATTAAAGAGTTATGGAGTTGGGAAGTTGATGATAAGAATTGGGAAATACTTAAAGTTCAATTTCCAGATTTAGCTTTAAGAAAAGCAATCACTCGTGAAGAACGTTTTAGTGTTTTAGATGACTTAGATAAAACGACGCGTTCGAAAGTCGATAGGTTTGCAAAAGAGGCTATAGTTCGCTCTCATCCAGAGTGGATTCTTGAAGGTCTATCTAAAGTGAATTCTCAAAAAATGAATGTTGGACTGCGAACAACTGGTGGTAAAATTCCTTTTACGGGGTTGGATAAGAAGGAAAAGCGCCAAGAATTTATGCAATTACTAGATCATGCTATATTAGGGGAGGCTCCTACGGGAGACTTGAAAGCATATACAGCTGATAATCAAAATTACTACCAGATTAAAGTATTAAATCGTGCTCCTCAATCTGAAATTTTAACTTTTGAAGAAGCCAATCAAGATGGAACGATGGATGAAGTACGTATGAAAGCTTTAGAAAAATATTACTTGGCAATCAGAGAGCAAAGTCCTAGCACTTATCAAAAAGAAAATCAAGAATGGAAATCTTTTAAAAGTGTTCGAGAAATAGTTGCAGGCGATTATTTTAGTAAGGTTTTAATAACTTTACAACCTGCTCAGAAAACTCTCTTAGCTAGTGAGAAGGAACCTGCAAATTGGAGTAAAGATCAAGCGGCGTCTCTTCGACTTTACTCCTATGTTCAACAAATTAAAGCGAAACTAGAAAAAGATCCTTCATTAGCAAGCCTATATGTAAAAAATCAAGAGTTAGAGCAAAAACCTGTATCTTTAAAAGATCAATGGTTATTAGAACGGACGAATGTCTCTTTAACTCGTCAAGATCAAAAAGATGGTATCAATACAGAAGAAGCTTTTATTCTTCCTGTAACGGCTTGGTCCAATTTATCCACTCCAGTTAATGGAGATTTAGCATTTTTCCAAGTTAAAGAAAAAGGGGAAGATGTTTCTAAAAAGGAAGTTGCTATTGCTGAGCAAACTAAAAAAGCTCAAGCCATTTTATCAATAGATGTTCAAAAAGTGTTAATGCACCACATCTTAGATAAAATTAAAGCTAAAGATGCTATTTCATTAAGTTACCTTCAAGTTTCCCAAGAGACTTCAACAGACGAATCAGCATTAGCAAATCCTGATTTTTAAATATTAAGAATCAGGAATCATATAACAATGATGGTTCCTGATTCTTTTTTACACGAAAGGGAAATTCTAGTTTTATGGATGAAAATGAATCTTTTTCTTTGAATCCTATTGAGTTTTTTGCTTTATCCTGTGATTGTCATCACTTAGCAAAAAAAGAACAGGTGCCTGCGTGGCCGTCATTTGGTTTACCAGACACTTCATCATTAACTCATGAGTATTTGTTTTCTAAAGTTGCGATGGGATGGCACGAAGAAGGGATTGCTTGGCAAATCCAGGTTAACCAACCCTACACAAGATCTTCCTATCCTGATTTAACGAAAGGGGACAGTGTCGAGTTGTTTATTGATACAAGAGATTTGAAATCCGCAGGATTCAATACCCGATTTTGTCATCATTTTTATTTTCTTGCTGAACCTTTAGAAGGAAATAGATGTGGAGAAAAAACGCATTTTCGAACAGAAGATAACCATCCCTTGTGCGATTCGCAACTCCTACACAGTCAGACACAATTAGCGAAAGATTCATATAAATTAAAAATTTTCATTCCAAAGCAATGTTTATATGGATATGATCCCAAACAATTTGATCGTTTAGGCTTTACCTATCGAATTAATCGCGTTGGTGGTCATTCTCAACACTTCTCGGTTGTTTCAGAAGATTTTCAAGTAGATCAACAACCCTCTTTATGGGCATCGGTAAAGCTTATTAAGTAACACCAAAATCCAAATTAAAATAATGCAAACTGCTTTATATTCTCGCCATCTTAATCTTCAGGGTAAAATGATTGATTTTGCTGGATGGAGCATGCCTATTCATTACAAAGGTATTTTAGCAGAGCATCAAGCTGTGAGAGAAAAAGTTGGGTTGTTTGACGTCTCTCATATGGGAAAAATCGATATTCGAGGACCTGATGCAGAGCGTTTTTTAGATTACCTTTCCACGAATCGTATTGTAGGAAAAGGGTCAAACACAGCTACTTATACTGTTTGGTGTAACTCTCAAGGAGGATCTATTGATGATGTTATTATTTATCGTCATTCTTCGACCCATTTTTTTGTCATTGTAAATGCAAGTAACCGCCAAAAAGATTTAGCTCATATGCAAAAGCAGGCAGCTGAGTTTCAAGTAACTATTCAACCTCAATTTGAAAATTCTGGGATACTTGCTTTACAAGGACCCTCCTCGTTTCCATTAGTCGACATGCTTTTTCCAGGAAATTTATCATTAAAACCTATGTCGTTTACGTCGATTCAAGAACTAGATCAACCTTTGATTCTTTCGCGTACAGGTTATACCGGAGCTGGAGGATTTGAATTTTATGGTACAAATGAACAAATAATTTCTTTATGGGATCGCCTGCTTAATACAGGAAAAACTTTGGGAATTGAACCTATTGGGCTTGGAGCAAGGGATACACTGCGTTTAGAAATGGGTTTTGCTTTATACGGGCACGAAATATCAGATACTATTGCCCCAACTGAAAGTGTATCTGCTTGGGCAGTAAAATTTGATAAAACTGATTTTTTAGGAAAGCAAGCCTTAAAAAGCCTTGAGAAATCACCCATAAAGCGAATGGCATATGGGATCAAATTAAAAGAACCTGGTATCGCTAGACAAGGCTATCCTGTTTTTAAAGATGGTATTAGAATTGGAGAGGTTACCTCAGGTTCTATATCCCCTTCTTTAAATGAGGCCGTTGCTTTAATTTTAGTGGATACACCACTCAAAATCAAACAAGATATTAAAATACAAATTCGGCAAACACAATGCCACGCTGAAGTGGTTCAATTGCCTTTTATTAGGAAAAACAGATGAAATATACAGATTCTCATGAATGGGTTGTTTTAGAATCGCCTGATGTAGCTCGTATTGGTGTGACGCAGTTTGCGCAAAAAGAACTCGGTGATATTGTTTATGTTGAACTGCCAACTCTACATAAAAAAGTTACTGCTGGACAGGAGGTGGTGGTTTTAGAGTCTACTAAAGCGGCCGCTGATGTTTATTCTCCTGTTAGTGGAGAAATCATTGAAGTGAATCAAAATTTGTCTACTCAGCCTGAACTCATTAATCAGTCTTCCGAAAAAGAAGGATGGTTATTTAAACTTCGTTTATCTAATTCCTCAGAATTAGACTTATTAATGGATGAAAAGGATTATCATGCGATGTTAAACGGAGCATAAATGGATTTTATTTCAAATAAAACTCCTCAAATTGAAGCCATGTTAACTGAAATTGGGATTCAAAATGTTGAAGAATTATTTAAATCAATTCCTTCTTCGTTGATTTTGCAAGCTCCTAGCGTAGATGACGGGCTTTCTGAATATGAGGGAATTCAATTAATAGAGTCATTAGCGGTACGTAATACTTTCCCTAATTTAGTCAGTTATTTAGGAGCCGGAGCTTATGAACATCATATTCCAGCCTTAGTGGGAGCTGTCTGTAGTAAATCTGAATTTTTGACTGCTTATACTCCTTATCAGGCCGAAGCTTCTCAAGGAATGCTCCAAATTATTTTTGAATTTCAATCTGCTATATGTGCATTGACGGGAATGGATGTTGCCAATGCATCTGTTTATGATGGAGCTTCTGCTTGTGCTGAAGCAATTTTAATGTCTCTTAGACATCATAAAACAAGGAGACGAATTCTCCTTTCTGACAGTTTACATCCCCACTATAAAAAAGTTATTGAACAATACCTCAAAAGTCAAGATTGTGAATTAATTACTATTCCTTTTTCACAAGAAGGAACTTTAGATGCCTCTTTTTTAAAAATGTATTTAAATGATCAAACAGCTGCGATTCTTTTACAATCCCCCAATTTTTTTGGTTGCATAGAAGATGTTCAACCTATTACTGAAATGGCTAAATCTCAAGGAGCCTTAACAATTCTTTGTGCAAATCCTATTTCTTATGGACTGTTATCTTCAGCTAAAGAATTAGGTGTAGATATTGCTGTAGGTGATTGTCAACCGTTTGGACTTTCTCTTTCTTTTGGAGGACCTTATGCAGGCTATATGGCTTGTAAACAAGAGTTAATGAGACAATTGCCAGGCAGGATTGTTGGGGAAACATTAGATGTTCAAGGGAGGCGTGGTTTTGTTTTAACACTCCAAGCACGAGAACAACACATTAGAAGAGAAAAAGCGACTTCCAATATTTGTACTAATCAAGCTTTAGCAGCTTTAGCTAGTTTAGTGGCAATGCTCTGGTATGGCAAAGAGGGTGTGAAAGAATTAGCATTAACGAATTATCAAAGAGCAAATTATTTGAAATTTCACTTAGATAAAATTTCTACAATTAATGTTTGGAATCAAGGAGCTTCGTTTAATGAGTTTGTCGTTGATTTTAAGCAAGATTCTAATCAAGTTTTAGAGTTTTTTCGGTTAAATGGAATTGAACCTGGGATCGAACTAAAACGATATTATCCTTCTTTAAAAACATGCTTACTGATTGCTGTCACAGAAACGAAAAATCAAATTCAATTGGATCAATTCATTAAAGTTTGTAAAGAACTCTTTTAAAACCTCATTTTGTGAAAACGTTATGACAAAAACTATTTTTGAAAAATCACAATTTAAACAAAAGGCTTACAGCCTTCCTTATTCTTGGGAAAATTTAAAAGAATTCACTTTGCCTAAGAAGTTTTTAAGACAGACCTCTCTTCCGCTGCCTGAAGTTTCTGAGATTGATTTAACTCGTCATTTTGCAGTTCTTGCTAAACGTAATATGGGAATTGATACAAATTTCTATCCTTTAGGTAGTTGTACGATGAAATTGAATCCTCGGATCAATGAATGGTGTGCAAATTTGCCTAATTTTACTAGGGTTCATCCATTAGCTCCAGATCATACCATACAAGGTAATTTGCAAATCATTGACGAACTCATTCAAATGTTATGTAAAGTCAGCGGAATGACGGCAGGTTCATTGGTTCCTAATGCAGGAGCTCAAGGGGAGTTTGCTGGTATTCAAATGATTGCTGCCTACCATCATCATCACGGGGATTTTGAACGAGACGAATTACTTATTCCAGATAATGCTCACGGCACAAATCCGGCTACAGCAGCAATGGCAGGATTTAAAACAATTTCTTTAAGAACAAATGCTCAAGGGGATGTAGATATTGATCATTTGAAAAGTCTTGTTTCAGACAAAACAGCAGGGCTGATGTTAACAAATCCTAATACGCTTGGTTTGTTTAGTTCGGTAATTAAGGAGATAGCTGACATTGTTCATCAAGTTGGTGGTTTTCTGTATTACGATGGGGCCAATCTCAATTCCATTTTAAATGTTGCGCGGCCAGGAGACATGGGATTTGATGTGATGCATATCAATCTTCATAAGACATTTTCAACTCCTCATGGTGGAGGAGGTCCAGGGTCTGGACCTGTTCTTTGTGGAGATCTTTTAAAACCTTTTCTTCCTAATCCAAGAGTAGAAAAAGAGAATGATCATTATGTGGTCAAGTGGAAGGATTCGATGAGCATAGGACAAATAGCGTCTTTTCACGGTAACTTTGCTATTTATTTAAGAGCTTATTTGTATGCCAAATTGCATGGTCATTATGGGTTAAGAAAAATTGCTGAAGTAGCTGTTCTCAATGCTAATTATTTAAAAAAGAGAATCTCGAAGTTATTTAACATTCCATTTGAACAATTTTGCATGCATGAATTTGTAGTACAGGCCGATAACTACTTAGGAAAAGGAGTTAGGGCATTAGATATTGCGAAACGTTTATTAGATTACGGCGTGCATGCACCAACTGTTTATTTCCCTTTGATTATTAAAGAGTGTATGCTCATTGAACCGACAGAAAGTGAATCTAAAAACACTCTTGATCAATTCGTTTCAATTTTAGAAAGGATCGTAGCAGAGATTCACCAAGATCCCCAGACTATAATAAATGCTCCTCATCAACAATCCGTTAGCCGTCTAGATGAAGTGTTAGCAGCAAAAAGGCCTATTTTAAAACACCAAGCTGATTGATTTATGAGCCTTTGCTTCGCGTCAAATAGAGATATTTGATAAACATGCGGACTAGATAAATGAGAAGTGAAATGGTGGCAAAAATAAACAATCCTAAATAGATGAATTCAATCGGATGTTGATAAGATAAATGAAACAATAGCTGCCCATTTTCTCGGTCAATCAAGAATGATCCTAAGAGGACAATACCGAGGTAAAGTCCAAAAAATAAAAAACCCAGACCAAACGTCATCCAAATTTTTTCTCTGAAACCTCTTAGCAAATGACTTAAACGATATCTTTTTCCTTTAATTAAGAAAACTAAATAACGCATACTAGTGTAACTCATCAGTGTAATGATAATAAGCCCTAATAAAACGCCTATCCATTGACCCATATTTAAAGACATTTGAATACCTATGTATTTTTCATGATTATGAAAGAAGATTTATTTGAAAATCAAAGAAAAGATATGATTTTAGGTCAAGGTGCTATTTTGTTTGCGGGGTTGGCCAAAAAAATAGACAAATCTTTGTTATCTTCAGTACAGGAAATTACTCAATTAGCACCGTTTCGTCATATGAAAACATCTGGAGGATTTGATCTATCTGTCGCTATGACAAATTGTGGTTTGTTAGGATGGGTGACAGATGAAGCGGGTTACCGCTATCAATCCTTTGATCCTTTAAGCGGGCTTGTATGGCCAAAGATTCCACCTCTTTTTTTAGAACTTGCTTTAGAAGCTGCTGAAAGGGCTGGTTATTCTTCTTTTGTTCCTAGCGCTTGTTTGATTAATCGCTATGTTCCCGGAGCGAAAATGTCTCTTCATCAGGACAAAGATGAAGACGATTTGGATTCACCTATTGTTTCTGTTTCACTCGGCTTGCCTGCTACTTTTCAATTTGGAGGATTCAATCGTACCGATCCTCTCCAAAAATTATCACTTATACATGGAGATGTAGTTGTTTGGGGAGGTAAACTACGGTTGGCTTACCATGGTATTCTTCCTTTAAAAAGTGGGCATCATCATTTAACGGGATCGACGCGTATTAATTTAACATTTCGCAAAGTTTTTTAATTTTTTAGTTTCCGTGTAAATTATTTCGACGATTTTTTAAGCATCCATCAATCTCACAAAGAATCTATTTTTAATGCCTGTCTTGTTTGCTTTAGTTTAGGCCCATCATAATGACAACAGTTACCAGCGATCCTGGGAGTGATTTCAATAGTTTTAGCAATTTGGTTCAGTAGCAGAGGCTCACTAACCTTTAGGGCTTGTTATCATTGGAAAATTGCTTTTTTCTTAGTTAATCACTCTTTTTTGTTATACTTGCTATTAACACTCTGTTTAGAGCGTTTTAATAATAAATGAATTTTTAAAAGCACCAGAACATTTTTCATTGATTTGCCCTATCTAGGCTTAGTAAACTGAATGCATTCAGCCCTGACTAGATTTTGATTTAAAGTTCATTAACTTCAAGCTATTCAGAATGACAAGTAATGTTACCCCAACATCTGCAAAAATAGCTAAAGCTAAATTAGATATACTTAAGAGAGCAAGAATAATAAAAAGAATTTTCACGGACAAAGCAAAAGTAATATTTATTTTAATTGTAGAAAGGGTTTTTCGACCAAGTTTAATCAGATAAGGGATGAGAGATAAATTATCATTTAAAATGACGATAGAGGCAGCTTCTAATGCTGTATCGCTGCCAAGCGAACTCATTGAAATACCAACACTTGAAAGCGCTAGTGCAGGTGCATCATTGACTCCGTCCCCAAACATGGCAACTGTGCGATGCTCTTTCAATAATTCTTCGATAGCTTTTGATTTGTCTTGAGGAAGAAGGTTTGCTTTAACAACTTGAATCCCCACTTGTTGAGCGATAGAATGAGCAACATTTAAATGGTCTCCAGTTAACATAATAGGGTAAACTTGTAATTGTTTTAAATCGGCAATAAATTGCGCACTATCTGATCTGATTTCATCTTCCAGAACAATTATCCCTTCAACTTTTTTATGAGTACTGACTACAACAACCGTTTTTCCTTTTTTTTGATAGGCATCGATGAGATCTATAAAGTCTTGAGGCAGATGATGTTCTTCTAAAATGAATTCCAATTTTCCGATACAATGATGTTTATCATCGCAAATCAAGCAGTCCGCTTTGGCACCTTTCCCAATAAAACTTTCAAAGTTTTCGACAGGATGTGGGGTAAGTTTTTCTATTTGAGCGGCTTGAACTATACTTTGAGCGAGAGGATGTTCAGATAATTTTTCGATGCCAGCTGCACAACTTAAAAGTAATTCTTTAGAATGATTTCCAAAAGGAATCACATGAGTGACGATAGGCTGACCTTTTGTGAGGGTTCGGGTTTTATCAATTGCCATGGCATTCACTTGCCCCATAGCTTCGAGATATTTTCCTCCTTTGATTAAAGCTCCTTTTGAAGAGGCATGGCCGATTGCAGAAAAGATAGAAATAGGTGTTGAAATGACGAGTGCACAAGGACAAGCGATAACGAGAAGAGCTAAAGCATCTGCTAGTCCTTGATTAAAGGGTTGATGCAAAACTTGCCAGTTAAAGAATGTCCAAAAAGTCGCTAATAAAATCACAAAAGGGGTATAAAATTGAGAAAAAATTTCAATAAATTGTTGCGTTTTAGCTTTCTGCTTAGTGGCATGAAAAGTTAATTCTCGAATTTTTTCAATGGTTGAATCCGATGCGGTTTTAGAAACTTCCATTTCAATAAAACCTTGTTTGTTCAAACTTCCTGCAAATAGTTCATCTCCTGTGCGTTTATCTTTAGCCAAAGGCTCCCCTGTAATCGCTGATTCATCTACAAAAGAACTTCCTGATTTAACGATTCCATCTAGAGGGATCATTTGGCCCGGTTTAATTAAAACAACTGTTCCAATTTTGACTTGAGAAATATCTATAGGGAGCTCTTGATCTTTGATGAAGACCGTTTTTGGTATTTTATTGAGAAAGGAGTCGATAGCAGACTGACTTTTTGCAATGCCCACATCTTCTAATCTTTCTGCTAATGTAAATAAAATAATAACAATGGTTCCTTCAGGATATTCGCCTAAATAGAAAGCTCCTACAACAGCGATGAACATCAATAAGTTAATACTTTTAAAATTCAAATTAAACAACGCTTTTAAACCATGCCAAAGTGTTTCTCGCCCAAAAAAAAGAGTGAAGGTAAGAAAAAAAGGTAAGGCAATTTCTTTAGGAAGGTGAATGCCCCCTAATGAAAGAAATTCAAAGACAGCAATAAATAAGGTGCCTGCTATTAGCCATAAAATTTTGGGTTCATTCCACATAATTGATATCTCTGTATCGTTGTTTAGCTGCAAAAAGTTTATATAATGCTGGAAGAACTAAAAGAGTCAAAATGGTAGCGCTAATGATTCCTCCAATCACAACAGTTGCCAAAGGTTTTTGCACTTCTGCTCCCGTTCCTGATGCTAACGCCATCGGGATAAATCCAAATGAAGCGACTAAGGCTGTCATTAGAACGGGGCGGATGCGTTGAAGAGCCCCTTTTTTAATGGCTTTTTCAATGTGGCTTTCAGTATCACGGAGTTGATTAATTGAGGTAACTAAAACAAGCCCATTTAAAACAGCGATGCCAGAAAGAGCGATAAACCCAACTGCAGCAGAAATAGAAAAGGGCATGTTTCTTATCCATAGAGCCAAAATCCCTCCTGATAATGCTAAAGGAACGCTTGTAAAAACAAGTAAAGCATAACGGGCAGAGTTAAATGCAGAATAGAGAAAAATAAAAATTAACATTAAAGCAATTGGAATGACTATAAATAAACGATTGCGAGCTGAAAGGAGGTTTTCAAACTGTCCGCCCCAATCTAACCAATAACTACTTGGAATTTTGACTTTGTCTCGAATTTCCTGCTTCGCTTGTTCTACAAATGTTCCTAGATCCGATCCTCGAACATTGGCTTGAATGGTAATAAATCGTTTTCCATTTTCACGTCTGACTTCATTGAGGTTATTTTGAATATTTAAAGAAGCAACTTCACCAAGTGGAATATTTGAAAAATAAGCTTTTTTAGATTCCATTTTTAGGGGAATGGGTAGTTGACTAATTGTAGTAAGGTCTTCTCGTGATGAATCAGGAAGTTTTACAATAATATCAAATCGGCGATCTCCTTCAAATAACTGACCTGCTTTCCCTCCTCCTAAAGCAATAGAAACGACTTCTAAAATATCTGAAACATTTAATCCTAATCGACCTGTTGTCTCTCGATCAATTTTAATATCTAAAACCGGAAGACCACTCATTTGAGACACTTTTACGTCAGCAGCTCCTGGAATTCCTTTTAAGGCTTGGGAAATGCTCTCAGCCGTTTTTTCCAACAAAGAAAAATTATCTCCATATACCTTCACAGCTAAGTCGCTGCGAACCCCTGAAATTAACTCATTGAAACGCATTTCAATAGGCTGTGTAAATTCATAATTATTGCCAGGAACGAATTGAACAGATTGTTCAATTTTATGAATTAAATCTTCTTTAGTCAGTTCCGGATTAGGCCACTCTTCTCGCTTTTTTAAAATAATAAAAGTATCTGAAACATTGGGAGGCATGGGATCAGAAGCCATTTCAGCAGTTCCTGTTTTAGAAAATACGAATGAAACTTCTGGCAGTGTAAGAAGTGTTTTTTCTACGTCCTTTTGCATTTCTGTTGACTGGGATAATGAGGTGCTTGGAATACGCATAACATGCATGGCTAGATCTCTCTCATCTAAAGTAGGAATAAATTCTTCGCCAAGTCTGAAAAAAAGAATGAGTGAGATAAGAACAACTATTAAAGATGACAAAGTTGTGGCCAAGGGAAAATGCAACACTTTTTCGAGAACGGATTGATATATTTTTTTTATGAAATGAGCAAATCCCTTTTCATTTTCTTGCATGTTTCCTTTCACAAAAAGAGAAATCATTGTCGGCACAAATGTAAGGGAAAGGATAAATGCCGAAATTAAAGCCATAATTACTGTCATGGCCATCGGATAAAACATTTTTCCTTCTACCCCTGATAAGGTTAAAATAGGAACATAAACAGTGATAATAATAGCTTGTCCAATCACGGTCGGTTGAATCATTTCCTGGCTTGCGGCTAAAACCTCTTCAGTTCGTTCTTGTTTAGTTAAATCTCTATTGATGGTCTTTCTTTTGAGAGAAAGTCTTCTTAAACAATTTTCTGTAATAATAACAGCTCCATCAATAATAAGTCCAAAATCAATGGCACCAAGGCTCATTAGATTGCCACTGATTTGTGTGTGTACCATTCCAATCGCTGTCATCAACATAGATAAAGGAATGACCAAGGCAGTAATTAATGAAGCTCGGAAATGTCCTAAAAAAGCAAATAAAATCGCAATAACAAGAATGGCTCCTTCACTTAAGTTTTTCGCAACTGTATCAATGGTGGCATTAACAAGCTTTGTCCGATTGAGCACAGGAGTAATGATGACATCTGGAGGAAGCGTGCGAGTGATTTCAGAAAGTTTTTGTTCAACAGCTTGAGACACAGTGCGACTATTAGAACCTATTAACATGAGAGCGGTTCCAATAACTGATTCTTTGCCATTGTGAGTTGCACTTCCTGTGCGCATTTCTTTCCCAATTTTTACATCAGCAATATCTCGAATGCGAATGGGGATACCTTCTCGTGTGGTAACAACAATTGTCTCTATTTCCTTAGGGTTGTTTAATCTTTCATCTGATTTAACGAGTAATCCTTCTCCTAATTTTTCAATATAGCCAGGACTAATACTTAAATTATTTTTTTGTACGGCTTGAATAAGGTTATCAAAACTTAATCCCAATGCAATCATTTTTTCGATGTTGGGCTCAATGTGATATTGCAGAACATACCCTCCGATCGAATCGATTTCAGCTAATCCTGGGATGCTCTTCAGTTGAGGTTTAATGATCCAGTCTTGTATAGTGCGAAGATAAGAAGCTTTTTCTTCTTCATTTTTTAAAATTTGTCCTTCTTGGGTTCGATAAGAACCATCAACCATCCATCCTGCGAGTTTTCGATTCTCATTTTTTTCAGAACGAGGGATAAAATCAACTGTCCACATATAAATTTCGCCAAGTCCTGTAGAAAGAGGACCCATGTGAATTTCAGCACCTTCGGGAAGATTTTTAACCGCTTCATTTAATCTTTCATTAATCTGTTGCCTAGCAAAATAAATATTGACGTTATCATCAAAAATAGCTGTAACTTGAGAAAAACCATTTCGTGATAAAGATCTTGTCATTTGAAGACCAGGAATACCTGCTAAAGCTGTTTCAATCACATAAGAAACTTGCTTTTCTATTTGAACAGGAGATAAACCACCTAAAATGGTATTGATTTGAACTTGATTATTAGTAATGTCAGGTACAGCATCGATGGGTAATTTAAAAAAAGAAAAAATTCCATAGCAAGCTACTAAAGAAGTGAAAAGGATAACCTTAAGCGGATGAGATAAGGAATAGCGAAGGATTTTTTCAATCATCCCTAATCCTCATGTTCAGCTGAATTTTTTCCTAATTCAGCTTTTAATAGAAATGTTTTGTTTACAACATAGGATTCCCCAGGTTTTAAGCCAGAAAGAATTTCTGTATTTTTTCCATCACTTTGACCAAGCTGAACAATTCGCTTTTCGAATTCGTTTTTAGAACCGACAAATAAGATTGGTTGATCATCGATCATTTGAATCGCATCATTGGGAACTACGAGAGGACAGGGCAGTTGATCCGTTTCGATTAAAGCTTTGACAAAAACTCCCGGACGCCAATCTCCTGTTTGATTATCAAGTTCTGCAATCGCTTTAGCTGCAATTGTTTCATCTGCCACAATAGGACTGACATAAATGAGTCTAGCTTGCGCCGATTTATTTTCGCTAGGTATTGTAACGACAACCGATTGTCCAGCTTTCACTTTATACAAATCTTTAGGATAAATGCCAATTTCAACCCATACTTTAGAAAGATCAGCTACTTCATAAATGATATTTGTATTTTCTATGAATTCTCCTATTGTAATATGCCTCATGATTACTGTTCCATCGATAGGAGAGCGTATAGAGTAGAGTCTCAAATTAGGATCGCTTTGGACGGTTAATTCCTCTATTTCGCTTGAAAGTAAACCAAATGCTTGCAGTTTCTGTTTAACCAACTGAAGATTAATGAAAGATTCTTCATATCCATTCTTAGCATTGAGATAATCTTGCTCTGAAGAAACTTTTTCTTGAAAAAGCTTTTTTTCTCTTTTTAAGATCGATTGAGCTAATTTCTCGCAACTTAAAGCAGCCAGAAAAGCCGCTTTATAATCTGCCATGTCACTACTTTCTAAGATGGCCATTATATCTCCACGTTTGACTAAATGACCAAGGTTATAACTAGCCTCACGAGTAATCCCAGAAACTTTTGGAACGATATGAGCTAATTGATCGGGTTGAAGAATAATTTTTCCGGGTGTAGAAAGTGATAAAAAGAGGGTCCCAGCTCCTGCTTTTTTTATTCTGATACCAAGTTGTTTGATTTGATCTGTTGTCAAATAAACAGAATTTTCTTCGTGCTCTTCTTGAGAATGAGAAAATAACTGAACTGATGAAAGTAACACACACAGAATAAAATAACGGAAGGAGTTTCTGTTCATAAAGTTAATCCAGTTGACTGTTTAAATAGTCCATATCGGCACGTTTGGTGTGGTAATTGATTAATGTTTGAATATAGTTTTCTGTGATTTCAAACAATGTTCTTTGAGCATCTAATACGTCCAAATATTCGAATTTTCCTTCTAAATATCCTTTATGCGCTAATTCAAAAGCTTGTTTCGCTAAAGGAAGAGTTTTGCTTTGTATTTCTTGGGCTTCTAAGTAAGAGCGATTAAATTCTTCATGAATAATAGACAGTTTAGATTGGAGAGTAAGGGCTAGCAATCTTTTCTGATCATCAACTTTTAACATTTCAAAATAGGCTTCTGAGATGTTGCCTTGATTTTGGTTAAAAATGGGAATAGGGATGGATACTCCGGCAATTAATCCCTGATTTTTTTCTTCATAATTGATTTTATATCCTACTTGCATAGTCACATCGGGAATACGATTCGCTTTTTCCAATCGCCAATGATGTTTTGCATTTTGAAATTGATAGAGGAGTTGAGTAATTTCTGGTTGATTGCAAAGATCTTCAATGTAAGTTTGAAGATCTTTCGGCATTTCGAGGTCAAAAAAGGGAAATAAAACGGTTTTAAAGTCAGGACACGTTTCAGCCCAAAGCAAAGATAATCTTCGTTTGGCATTTTTTAAATCTATTTGAGCTTTTTCAGAGTTAATTAATGTTAGAGAATAAGCCACTTGTGCTTTATTTTGTTGGATTAAAGAAACTTTACCAGCCTCCACTTTTTTTGTGGCAATGTCTAGCATTTCTTTAGCAATTTGTGATTGTTGAATTGCGTTTTTTAAAAGTTCCTGGTTGGCAGCTACTTGTATGAAAGTGCGATGAAGACGATTTAGCAGGACAAGTTTTGAAATATCATAACCCACCATAGCTGCGTAATAGCGATAAGATGCAGCTTGCGTTCGTATTTGCCGTTTATCTCCGGTTTCAAATAATTGAGACCAAATATAGCTCTCTTCTCGATGATTCCAACCTTTCCAGGTGCGTCGACCAGAGAAGTTTTCGACTTCATAGCTCAGAACGGGACTAGGAGCGAGTTGGGCTTGTTTAACTAAAGAGTATTTAGCAGTGGATTCTTCTTTGGCAATTTGTAGTGAGGGTGAAGCAGTTAAAACGCGATATACGGCCTGATTCAAGTCTAAAATGGGGAGATTGCTTTCCCTATTTTCATCTACTTCGGCGTGTAAAAATGAAAGAGTGGGAAATACAAAAGTTCTCAACATGAAAAATAAAAAAAAAGGATATGATGCTAAAATTTTAACGAATTTGGAGAACATCTATCCTCTCTATTTGTTCACAACCCGAGTTTTTAAGCACGTCATTCCGAATAAGAAAGGCATACTCTTGTTAATTAATTTCTTCAACAAAATAGATTGAGACTAAGAATTTATTCGACAGAAAATTTTATCATTTTTGCCGTGTTGAAGATTTGTTAAGTACTTATCACAAATCCATACAAGCTTCAAGTCCATTATTTAATCAATTTTTAGGAAAAATTAAGCTTATTAATCATTCTACAAGCATTCCGTTTAATCTTTTCGTGAATCATACATATCATTAATTTGAATCTGAAATGCCCTGATCTGATTTTTTTTATCTAACATTGTAGAGTTTATGGTAAAATTTTTTTATTAAAAGCTATAACTAGGGAGTAAAAATGATCCAGAACGAACCAATTGGCTTTCGAGCTCAGAATGCCCAAACAACATTCATTGACACATCTGATAAACTCTGTGGGGTATCAGTGCCAGTTGAAATCGTTACTCATATTTTTACTTTTTTAACGGAAAATTCAAAAAATTTGCTTAATCTAAGGTCAGTTTGTTCGCGGTTTAAAGCAATCATCGAAACAGATGGCAATAAACGATTCTTCAAAATGAGCACTTCTAGGGATCCGCTATTTCAAAACAGTTCAAAAATTCCAAACTATCTCAGCAAATTCCTCTTACATCTAACCCCACTCTTAAGCTCTCAAGAAGGCTTTAATAGGTTATTAGTCCGCCCATCTTTTAAAGATCGTTTTGCTATAACTATTCTTAATCTATTCTTGCAAAAAGTTTTAAAAAATCCTGTTAGTTCAGCTGATAAACAAGCTTTACTAAAAAAAATCGATTACCTAAAAACCCGCCTTTTTATTCTCATAGAAACCAGCTCGACTTCCACAAGTTTTGAGTTGCAAGAAAAGCAAAACCAGGAAATCATCAATCCTCTTTTAAAATTATTTATCAAACTCGGAGTTGATCCAACAGCAATTAATTGCCAAACCGATCAGTCTTTGTTAAGAGAAATGGCCGCCTTACAAAATGCTGAAGGCATAAATATCATTTTGGAAGCTCTTAAAAACGAGAAAGTAACTGACAAAGAGCTAATCAAAAAGCTAAATACACATAATGCTGAAGGCATAAATATCATTTTGGAAACTCTTAAAAACAAGAAAGTAACTGACGAAGAGCTAATCAAAAAGCTAAATACACATAATGCTGAAGGCATAAATATTATTTTGGAAACTCTTAAAAACAAGAAAGTAACTGACGAAGAGCTAATCAAAAAGCTAAATACACAAAATGCAAAAGGCATAAATATCATTTTGGAAGCTCTTAAAAACAAGAAAATAACTGACGAAGAGCTAATCAAAAAGCTAAATGCACAAAATGTAAAAGGTATAAATATCATTTTGAAAGCTTTTAAAAATAAGAAAGTAGTTAACAAAGAGCTAGCCAAAAAACTAAACACGCAAGATACGTGGGGTGAAACTGTTCTTCATCATTTAGCAATGAGCGATGATATGCCTTATTTTAATCAAAATAAAATGGAAGAAACCTTGAGGTTATTGCTTGATCATGGTGCTGACTTATATGTGAAAAATTGGAGTGGAATGACGGCTCTTCGTTATTTTCAAACTGTAAAAGAATTTAAAAAAATCCTTAAGAATATTTCTCCTGATTATGAGATTCAAAAAAAATCAGAAAAACCTTCTAGCCAAAGTAATGAATTGCACGCAGCGATAAAACAAGGCAACAAGGATAAAATCAAAGAGCTCCTTGAAAAGGATAAACAACTTGTAGATTATCAAGGCTTCTGCGGGATAACACCTTTAATACGTGCTTTAAATTGCGGAGATTTAGAAATTATTAAGCTCATCCTTTCTTATAATCCTAATTTCTATGAAACTGGTGATGATTACACTATTTTTGATTATTGCGTAACCAGTAGAAGACTTAAAACAAAGGCTAAAGCTAATATTCTTAAAGAATTAATCCGCAGCGCTTCAAGAATTTGGTATAATGGTATTCCGCTTTCAAGAGGGGAAAAACGGGGATATTATACCCTCCTTAGTAGAGCAATTATAGATAATAGCGATCCTTTAGAACTCGTACAAGTGCTTTTACCCTATTATCGTGATGAAATAAATGAAAAACCCTACTTATCCATGGCAGCTTATGAAAATCAGATTGAAGTTGTTCGTTTATTAATAGAAGAAGGAGCTGAAATTAATTCTGAACAGCTCTATCTTGGCCATTCTCCCTTGTATTGGGCAGTCTTTAACAGAAATGTAGAGATGACAAGACTGCTTCTTGAGTTTGACAAAGATTCCCATGAAATGAATGCAAATCACGAGGACGGAAGGATTATCTTGCATGTTGCTACCACAAATATGCATCTGGAAATGATGGAATTTTTACTTTCTCAGGAAGGAATTAATCTTCATGCCCAAGATAAGCAAGGTCATACGCCTTTGGATATCGCTATAGAGTCAGAATATTATGAGGGTATCAAGCTACTGATTGAGCGTGGAGCTCAAATAAAGTTAACCGAGACATCAAAGATTTTAAGTGAAGAGAGGCCTCATTTTGATAAGCTTAGACAGTATTTATTATATGTATTCATCAAGAATAAAGATTTGGATTCCCTTCAATTACTTTTTAATAGCCCTTTCGATCTTCAGCTCACAACAATAGATGAAGAATTTGGTAAATCTCCTATTATGTACGCAAAAGAAATCGATCCTAAGATAGTGCAAATGATTTACAAACTAATTTTGAATAAATCAAATAAGAGTGGAAATTATTCGAATTAGTAAACGCCATTGCGTGAGATGAATTCTTTTATTTTGCTTGAGCATTGCTTTAATCATTACAAAAGGACTGATAGCTTCAATGAAGCTATCTACTCCTGCAGATATTTTTGAGCCGTCTTAACTCTTTATAGTTGGTTAAAAACTTCAAATCTTAATGGTAAAAGTTTAAATTAAGCTATGCAAGTTTGTTACTCGTGGAACATTTCTGATGCGTGGCTATCAAAACTCTTAAGATAACCAGTTTATAAAAGGCCTTGGTAAGTAAATCTCTTGTTGTTCAAACCGTCTCTGTACTTACGTTTAAAAATTTCAAGCATAAATCTCCTTAAAAACAAATCAGCGAAAGCTTATCTAGGTAAAATAGGCACTTTGAGACGCACAATCGGGCAGTTATCGGGTAAGCGCACAAAGGCTTGATTGCGAGACAAAAATTGAATATCAGTCTTGGTAATTAATTGTTGATACTGCGTTTGTTGATTTAAACTCACCCCATCTCGAATGTCATTGGCTCCATAAGACAGCCCTTTTTGATACTCTCTAATTTCTTGCTCCCCAAACATGTCGGCAAGACGACCTGCATGAAGGGGATTTTGTTCAGCAAAGACAATTTTGATGGCACAATTGCCGATCAACGTTTGCGTCACAGATGGCGGCCCATAAAATGCCTCTAATTAGAACGCCAGTTTAACGTAAGCTATCTTCGGGATATATTTTGAAGGGTCTTTGTTGAAAAAAGATCTCTTTTCTGTTAGAAGTTTTTGTTTTCCAGAACAATAACTAAGGAAAGAGGCCAAAATGAACGAGATAGAGATGATCAAGCTGTTTTGTCTTGTGGATGATTTTTCTAATCAATTTCACCAAATGTGTTCCCAAAAACAAATAGAGTAGACGAAAAGAAAAGTCCGCAAAAGAACTTTTAGAAGAACTTTAAGTAAAGTGCTAACGATTTTGCTTCTCTTTCATCGTTCCAATGACAGAACATTTAAACACTTTTACTTAAACCATGTAAAAATAACTTTAAAATATTTATTTCCTCATCTTGTTGGGTACTCAAGATTTGTTCAACTCACCTTTGAAGCATTGAACACCAAACTATCTGTGAAGGGATTTTATTGATGGACTCTACCGCATTAACGGTTTTCCTGCGTCAAACGTGCCTTTTCCCATCGTGTCTTTAAAGAGCCACGCTAAATGGGGAAAAACAACCGTTGGCTGGTTCTTTGGGTTTAAACTCCATCTTGTGATTAATCCTCATGCAGAGATTATCGCATTTAAGTTGATAACTGGCAATAGCGATGATCGTAAATCCATTCCAGAAATAGTAGAAGGGATGAAAGGAAAAGCATTCACGGCTAAAGGGTTTATTTCAGAAAAACTGACTCATACTTTAATACAAAAGGGAATTCATCTTTTCGCAAAAGTAAAGAAGAAGATGAAAAATCAATGGATTACATTAGTGGATAAACTCATGCTAAAAAAGAGGGCTATGATTGAAAGTGTGAATCATCTGTTGAAAAGTAGCCGTTAGATAAAACATCATCGGCGCCGAAGTCGATGGAACTTTCTTAGCCATCTGATGGCAGGTCTTGCTAATTATTGCTTGAATCCATCCAAGCTTCGACTGTTCTTTTCAAAGCCAGAAATGAAGCTGCTAGGCTCCTAAAATATTTTTGAGGGTTTCTTACGTTAAACTGGCGTTAAAATAAAGACAACAAATTGGAATCTTGGATTCAAGAAGCAGAAAAATTTAAGCGATTAATGGAAGTGAACAACAAAAGTGCGATATTTCAAAAGACATTTTCAATTCCAGTATGTTGTGTTTATAAAAATAAAGAAAAAATGCTTAAAGATTTAAGCGCTATTCTCATGAGCGTTAAAAAATTAAATGATCACAGTCTAATAATATGCTCTTTCTTATCCCCAAAAAGATGAAAATAGAGGAAACAGTATTTTATCTTAGAATAGATATCATTTTTTTGCCTAAACTGACAAAGAATTTTCGGAATAATGATGTGTCATATGTGAATAATAAGGTTGCTGAACGTTAACGACTGTAAATAAATGAATATGAAGATCAATTCCTGTTAGTTTAGTTTTTATTGAGACAAGCCCTTTTGTTAACAAACAAGCACATTGGCTGATAAATTCAAATATTTGAAATAAAACTTTAAAGATAGGTTGGGCAATGGCGATTAGCTTTAACAAAAAAGGCTTTTCTTGAGGAATTTTTTGATTGGTACGAGGACGTTTAACAGGATTTATAGATTCTAATGGCTCTTGTTGCGACGAAGATTCTGAATAAAAAGAGTGGGAATTATTCGAATTGATGTTGTTCATACACTTCTACCCTTTTTTGATGGCTTAAGAAAAATTCGCATGTCTCAAAATCTTTGTCAACTAAATTTTGATAAAAAGGATTATCAGCATATTGATGAAATAAACGCGATATATCCTCGATAGCCCGGTGATGAATTTTTGCAAAAACTTTAGCTGGTAACATTATTTTCCTTTTTTGTTCACTATCAATGATAGCCCAGGAATCAGATGGTAGATCAATGTAGTTTGCTTTATGAGTGACTAAACGAAAATTTTCCAATTCCGTTTTAGGCAATTGGCTGAGTAAACAATCCGCATAGTCATCTGGCAAAGGAAGCGAGTCTGGTTCGATTATTATTTTTAAGCTTATAAAATCATGTCCATAGGCCCTATTCAAGACCCAATTTGGCAAAAAATTAAATAATTCTCGACCAATACCATTTTCCACTAATTTAATACATTCTTGATATTCTCGGATGGCTTTTTCAGCAATTCGTGTAGTTTTATCAAGTTGTATTGCTAGTTCATTATCAAAACCTTTTGAGTCAGCAATCTCTTTGGATTGATAAAAATAAAATTTGTAAAGTTTATAACTGAGATAAACAGGAAGTTGCATCGACATATCTGTTAAAAATTGCATTTTAAGTAAAGAAGAAGGTGGAGAGCCTAAGTCATTGAAAAGTTTCTGTGCAGCAGCAGTAATTGTAGAATCAGGACAAGGAGAATTACCTTTCTCATCAATTTGAGTATTTTTACAAAACTCTATAGTTGAGCTAATAAAATTAACACAGAGATCGATTATCATATTCTTCCTCAATCTAACTTAGATATATATAATTTAAAAATGCAATATATTTTTTAAAAATTCCCATAAGCATTTTTTTAAGCGAAGTTTAAATGTTTTTTAACTTAAACAATTAGCTAATTTAAAAAGCATTTTACCTTTATGTAAAATAAAGTCAAAACCTGTAAAAAACAGGTTAAATTAATCAAATATTTTTTAATAATAAAATTTAATACCGTTTTTTTATATAAATTATTTTTTTTATCTAACTTACACTTTCGCATATCCTAAAATGGCATTTCACTTTACAGAATTGTTTCAAAAAAAATTAACATAATAAAAAAATCCATACTATTTACTGAAAAAAAGCAAAATAAATCAGAAAAAAAATTTTCAGAAGAATAAAGCGTGAAAATTTGGAAAAAGTTATTTCATTACGTCAGTCCTAAATGAATCCTGAATGAAAACTATTTTGAATGAGTGCTCAGTCATTTACTTCAATTATGTAGAGCAGATGCTAAAAACAAAAATTGGGGTTCATAATTAGCCAGAAATTGCACAAAGAAGAGAATAATTTAAATTAAAAGCAGTAAAGCTTGAAAAAGCTTATGATAAATTAACAGATCCTCTAGCAGCATTATTAATTGCTTCTGGCTGGATCTCATAGCGTTTTCGGCACTCCGTCTATTACGGAGCAAGAAACTAAATTTATTTAAAAAAAGCTTTAAAAAAAGCGTTACTTACAAAGTAGCTCTTATGATGAAAACTTTTGCCTTTGGCATAATTTGAAAGAATAGTTAAACAATTTTTTGTAAAAATGACAAATAATTCTTTGGACTCTTTTTAAGATAATTCTTATTTGCTTAACGTCAATGTTTCCTGAGAGGAAGAATCATCCGATAACGCCAATTCTTTTAAAGTTTGTTCAGAAGTAGCTTCTGGTGGCGAAGGATCAGCAAGCTTGATTCCAGTAAACCCCATAAATGCCATAGACATTAATCCTGACATGATAAAAGTAATCCCCATTCCTTTTAATTCGGGAAGCACATTAGATATCGCTATTTTTTCTCGAATAGCTGCAATCAAAGCAATGGCAAGCCACCAGCCTATAGCTGAACCGAAGACGTAAATAAGGTTAGGGAAAAAAGGATAATCTCGAGTCACTGCAAATAAGCAAGCTCCTAAAATCGCACAATTGACTGCAATGAGAGGAAGATAGAGTCCAAGCGACATATAAAGAGCGGGAGAGACTTTTTCAATAATGATTTCGAGGATTTGTGTAAAACCTGCAATCACAGAGATAAATAGTAGAAACTCCAAAAAACCGAGATTGACTTGAGAACTATCTATTCCGAATGCACTTAACCAGGTTAAAGCTCCCGGGCCTGTCACAAAACGATGCACAAACCAATTTAAAACTCCAGAAACTGTCAATACAAAAACAACAGCGACACCCAATCCATTAGCTGTTTTTAGTTTATTAGAGCAGGCTAAGTAGGTACACATTCCTAAGAAATTGACAAGTAAAAAGTTCTCAATAAATACAGCTTGTAATAATAAACCAAAAAGGTTTAGCACGCTGTAGGGTCCCATCCACATGATAAAGTCTCCTCTTTTTCAATAAATGGTATTAAGCATTACCTTGCATTTTTTTAGATACGTAAATGAGACCACCGATCAGAAAAAAAGCTGCCGGAGGACTAACCATCAGAACAAAGTTCTCATAGCCGTCAGGATTTGCTGCTGTGGCATACCATGATTGAGGAATAACTTGATAACCAAATAGTTGGCCAAATCCAAATAACTCTCTAATAAAAGCAATAATGAATAAGACAATGGCATAACCTGTTCCAGCACCTAACCCGTCTAAAAAAGCTGCTAAAGGCCCTACATTTTTCGCCATCCCTTCTGTTCTTCCCATCACAATGCAATTTGTAATGATCAATCCAACAAATACACTTAAAACTTTAGAAATACCAAAAAAATAAGCTTGTAAAAACTGATCAATAATAATGACAAAAACGGAAATAATGGCTAATTGAACGATCATGCGAACACTGTCTGGAGTAATTTTTCTCAGTAAGGAAACAAAAAGAGAGGAAAAAGCTGTGACAAATGATACTGAAAGCCCCATCGTAAGGGCAACACTTAATCGGTTGGTAATCGCTAAGGCAGAACAAATTCCCAAAACAGCTACTAAAACTTGGTTACTAGACCAAATTTGTGAGGTAAAATAACTCGAAACTGGAGGTTCGGGCTGGTTCATGAATTCCCTCTATTGTGATTGAATTTTAGCAAATTTATCTTGAGATTTAATTAAAAAAGGCCTGTAAGCTGCTAAGACATTTTTATATGCGTTTGTAACCCCATTACCGGTTAGTGTGGCTCCAGCCATACCATCTACTGCACTTAAAGCTTTGGGCGAATTTCCCAGAACTTCGCTGACTTTTCCTTTAACAACCGTAATTCCAAGTGTTGCGGTTTGAAAATCTGTTTTTCCATCAGCATTTTCTTGAAAAATGTGCTTACCTGGAAATTGGCTTTGCCAAGGAGCATCTGCAATATTTGCCCCTAAACCAGGAGTTTCTTTTTGATCATACCAAGAAATTCCAATGACTGTATTTCCGTCTGGCTTAATGGCTAAATAGCCATAAATTGCATCCCAAAGTCCCATTCCGTTCACCGGAATTACATAACCTTCAATCGGAGAGTTTTCATCTATATCTTTAGAATTTTTTTTGTTGGGGAAAATTTTGTAAATCAATTTCCATGGTTGTCTATAGTACCCTGTTTTACGGTATTGAGCCACATATTGAGATTCGTCAATTTTAGCTTCTTGGAAAGTTGTTATTTCCCCTTTAGAATTAGTTAAAAACGGTTGAATGCGATTTTTATAAATTTCTAAAATCTGTTCTCCAGTAGGGATGATTTCGCGATCAATTTGTTCTAAACTTCCTCCTGTTACGAATTTAGCAGGAAGAAATTCACCTTTCTCGTTTTGTATTAAAAAATATCCATAAGGGCTAATGATTCGAGCAGCAATAAGCATTTGTTTGCTTCGATCTAATTCTTTAGAAAGTTCTTGAGGGCCTTTTAAAGAACTAGCCAGTACTGACAAGATCAATGCACAGACCAAACTTAAGATAACCATGAAAATGAGCGTATATTGATTTTGGCTCATTCGAGGTTTTTGATTAGGCTCTGACACGTCGTAAACTCCTGTTCCTTTCATATTGGACTACATAATAATCGATTAAGGGAGCAAATACGTTAGCCATTAAGATCGCTAGCATAACTCCTTCAGGATAAGCGGGATTAATAGTTCGAATGACAATGGCAATCATTCCAGCAAATGCTCCATAAATCCATTTAGCTAACTTTCTAGAAGGCGAAGATACAGGGTCTGTAGCCATGAAAACGATCCCAAAAGCTAATCCACCTAAAAGCAAATGTTTATAGGCCGGAAATGTAAAAGCAGCTGGATTCCATGCTCCTCCCTCAGCTCCTAATAGACGTGTACCAAATTCAAAGAGTAATGCTGTCATAAAAGCTCCCAATGTCATACCTACCATAGTACGCCAAGAACCTACTCCTGTCCAAATTAGGAGAATAGCTCCTAAAATGCAGGCGAAAACAGAGGTTTCTCCCATGCAACCTAATTTATCACCTAAAAAGCAATGCCAGTCACTATTATGTCCAAGACCGTAGTTTAAGGAGGCAAAATGATAGGCATCTTCATAATTTCCTGATGCTAATCCTAATCCTCCATCCTGAAGAGGGGATGTGACAAATTGCCTAAGTTGATCAGATTCGAGTTGTGTTAAAGTGGCTTGATGTTGTCCGACTTCTTTCCATTGATTAAATTGTTTTTCAATGATAGGGAAGGAATGAACTTGATTTCCTAAATCCTTGGAAGCAATGGCGTCTACATGAATGCGTTTGATCTCTGGAGTTACATTAAATCGAGCAAGATGTGTCGCTTGACTATAGCCATCTAAACTTCCTGTGTGAGCATCTTGATTCATTTTAAGTAAACTTTCACGTACCAATGTAGGATTTGTTCCAACCCAAACATCACCGGACATTTTTCCAGGAAAGGTGAAGAATAAAAAAGCTCGGCAAGCCAGAGCGGGATTTACGATATTCATACCCGAACCACCAAAGACTTCTTTTCCTAAAATGACTCCTGCTGCTACCCCGACTGCCACCATCCAATAAGGGATTGTAGGAGGAAGAATTAATGCGTATAGAATACCCGTGACTAGAAGTCCTTCTGTGATTTCATGACCTCTTAGAATAGCAAATAAAGCTTCACATAATCCACCCACGGCATATGAAATAAAAATAATGGGAAGTAATGTTATCAGCCCTATTTTGATAATGGTTAAAAAACGATTATCTTTCAAAGCGAAGTCTATGTAGCCTTGTAAAGAATTAGATCCTGATAAATATTCATTCATCAGTTTAAAATCACCACTTGTATAAATGAAATTTTGCAAACCTGTATTCCAAATTGCCACTAAGAGACAGGGCATGAGAGAAAAAATGACGATCATCATCCAACGCTTAATATCTACCGCATCGCGGATATGAGGTCCTTTCTTCGTATTTAAAGGAGCTTCGTATAAAAAGGTATCTGTCGCTTCAATTAAAGGACGTAATTTATGTAGGGGTTTTCCTTTTTCGGTCAAAGAAAGTTGATAATCTAACAGTCGTCTTAGCATTCGCGCATCCTTCTAATCTTTAACAATATAAGTATAAAAATTGTTTTTAGATTGCATACATTGGTGTGTTTTGAGTTTCAAAACTTCTATTGTACTTTGTGTCAGGCTATCAAATTAGCTGGATCTTGCAAATAAAAAAATAATGAACAGCAATACGAAAATTATAACGATTGTTTTTCGTGTTATATTAGATCGTAAAAAATCTTTAAAAATTCTTATTTGTTAAAATTTTTGAATGAGGGAAATTTATTTTTGGGATGAATTTATTCAATAATAGGCAAAATTTGATAGTGGATAGTTGCGGTGGTAGATTTATAAGGAAAAGGGCAAATGACTTTATATGGAAGACCTGTTGAAACTTGATAAGTAAAATAAACAAGTTGATTCGATTCAATTTTAGGTTTGTGCATGATAGAAACATCAAAGATTTTATAATCTGTTAAGCGATGTTCAAAAAAAATAGTGGGTTGAGCGCGTTCGAGTTCAATGCGCTCTTTGTAACTATTTTGATATGTTTTAATACATTCAATATATTCAAATTCTCCTCCTTTCCACAAAAAATTTGAAAGTTGTGCAAAAGAAACTAAATGGAGAGGGTCTGAAAGTTCAGGTAATGCTTCCACTAAAAGCCAGATGTGAGGATAAAGTCGATCCTGATATTTAATAACTGGTAAATTTTCATTCCAACTTAGACAAACTGTGTAAGGACCAATAACCAGATTTTTTGGTGGTAAATTCATATGCTTTCTTTGCTGTTGCTATTTGCTATTACATTCAACAATATGGAATGTGATCTTTCCCTTCAATTTTTTTATCTTTTGTAAACAATTGTTTCCTGCATTTGATCAACCTCTATTGAGTGTTAGTGGTAAATAAGTTACACTAATCTTTTTTTTCAATCACTTGAACGCAAGTTTTCCTTTTGGAAAATCCTAAGTTTTTGAGTTTTAAAGTATGTTTAAAAAAGTTTGCCTTATTACATTCGTCGCTTGTGTGGTAGGGATAGTTTTGTTTTATCAAGCGATTGAATCATCCATTTTAAAATGGATGATTCAAAATTATTCTGCGCGTTATTTTGAAACCCCGCTTCAGTTTAAAAAATTTATTTTACATAAAAATCAAATTGTTTTGCTTGAGTTACATACAGAAGACGATCAGTTTTCAGCTGATAAAATGGTCTTAGATTACAATTTAGATCTTTGGAATAGACAAGTTAATTTTTTTATCACTCTGGATCAACCAAATTATAGGTTAAAAGAAAAACAAGATAACCAATTATCTCGATTGCGTTCATGGACTGAAAAAACAACCTGGATTAATCTCCAAGCAGATCTGAAGATTAATCAAGGAGCTTTGATTTGGAACTCTTCTCAATTAACGCATCAAATGCAATTTGATTTAGCATTCAATCAAAAAGACGGTGGATATGTTAAAGCTTATTTTCAAGATTCAGAAAAAAATAATAACTATTTAATTTTAGAATCTGTAAATCACTCAAATTTCATGCAAATTAACTTGCAATGTCATGAAATTGAGGCGACTAGTTTATTTTCTTTAGCTAAGACGGTATGGAAAGGATTGAATCATTGGCAAGTCTGCTCAGGAATTTTAGACGGAAAAATAGAAGCGATTTTTGTTCCTTATTCACGTCCTTATTTAACAGGAGATTTGTATATTGATCAATTAGCGTTTACAGACATTACAGCTAATTTAAAAGGAAATATTCAACGAGCCTGGTTACATCTAGAAAAAAATAGTCATTCTAATGAAAAGGAAGACGCCTTAACAACTGTTGGTCATGTTGAGTTTTTAAAGCCCGCTCACTTAAATTACCAGTCAAAGCAGATTGACAGTTGGTCTATAAACCACATTCTAGGGCGTATCTCTATCGATAGTTTAGAAAAAATGTTTGTTGATTTAAAAGCGAATGGTCTTTATCAACAAGAACAATGTGATTTCAATCTCATTGGTGAAGCGAATTTAAATTCCCGACGCCATCTAAATTTCAATCTGGATTTATTTTGTCGTTCTCCCAGCCAACAAGAAGGTCATGTCTATTTTTTTTTGGATGAATTATCTCAAGATCCTAAAAAAATTGAAATTAAGTTAACAAATCTTTCGCATGTAGAGTTTGGTTTCATACAAAGAATTTTGAGTATGTACTGGCCTAAACTTTCAAATATTGAATTAAAAAGTGGGATTTTTCAGGCTACTCTTGAAGCACATCTCATTAAAAAAAATCTAGAAAACATTCAATTTAACCATTTTCAAGTAGATGATTTGAAGTTTAAACTTTCTAATTTTAATGCTGAATTTTCTCTGAAACATGCAAAAGGTAATGGATCTATTCAACCCTTGGTCCCAGAAATATGGCGAACCATTAATACCGAATTGCATATTGATAATGGAAATATTCAATTATTAGGTTTAGATCAAGTTCCTTCTTTGACGTCTATTCAGACACATTTAAAAGTAGTCAAAGGGCTTATTCCTCATGCTTTGGCATCCCTGCAATTTGCAGGTCTTCAAGGAGACATGGATATTGAGTGGGGAGAAGAGGAGGACCTTATTAAAATCAAGTTAAATGGAGAAATGCAAGATCTAGCAAAATTTTTTCCTCAACATTTGAAACAAGGAATTCACAATCATTTAAATCATCATCAGTTAGCTATTGTAGCTGATATCAAGAAACAAGCTTCAAATGTCGATTTAACAGGCATTGCTAACATTTGGCAGAAAAACCCTGAAAATGCGCAGCTTATTCATTTTGGAGGAGAATTAAAAAAAATTGCTGATTATCCCGAACGGAAATTTGCCCCGCTTGGTTGGTTTTATGCTCATAATGTCAATCTTGAAGAATATATTGCGCCTTTTATATTCAAGCCAGCTTCTGTAGAAGTAAGAGGAAATGCTGAAGTCAAAGGTTCTATTGATCAAGAATTTCTGACAATTAATTATGATATCGATCAATTAGTGATTGAAAATGAAAATTTATTAATTGAATCGAAGCAATTACATTCATCGGTCCCCGGAAAACTTTTAGGTTTCCATGAACTCAATTTCAGGTCGTTACATCATCGAGGAATGCTTCCTATTCGCTGTGCTACCTATTTAGAAAAAAATACTGGGCTACATTTTGACAATATCCAAGGTAAGGTCTTATTTAAAAATCAAACAATTCATATTCATTCTTTAGAAGGAGAGTGTCAGGATATTCAATTCGCTGGCTGTTTGGCATTAGATTATGAAGATCCAGCTCCAGAAGTATTCAGTTTAAAAATCCATTGTCCGACTTTCAGTGGTAAAATTTCTCAAATACAGCATGTTTTAGAAATGCTTCATATTTCTTCCCCTGTTACAAAAATGAGAATTGATGGAGAATTAATAGGGAAAGGGGAAGGATTATTTTTAAAATTTGAATTTTTCCCAAATGATTATCATCTATTTGCAAGAGCTAATGGAGCTTTACTAGATGGGTATTTTCCTTTCGAAAAAGAAAATTTATCTTTAAAAGGACTTTATGCTGATGTAGATTATTTGCATTCTGAATCTTGTTTAACTCTCTCTGATATTCAAGGGACATTACTCATTGGAAGGCCAAAAGTAGTTCAAGAATGCGATTTAAACGGGCATCATCTCTCTCTAAAAAATTTAAATAAACCCTATATTGATATTGATTTAGACATTTGTGTGAAAAAAGAGCAAGATGAACTAGCTCGTTTAGTTGCTATCACGCGAGAAACAATAGGGGGGAGTAAACAGATTGTTATCAATCCTGATTTATCGCATTTGAGTCATATTTACCCAGAAAAATTTCAATGTGAATTTTCATCAGAGGGACATCTATCTTCTTTTGAGTTTGCATCTCATTTTAAAATTCATCCCCTTATAAAAAATTTATGTTTATTTAAAAAATCAGGATTGTTTTTCTTACCAGCTTCTTTCATTGCTAAAATAGATCAATTAGGACCTGTCGAAGGGGTAGCAGATTTTAGTTGGCATTATGATAAGTCAGAAAATAGCTTTTCTTATCAACTAGAAAGTAATTCTATACATTCTATCTCTCGTCCAGTTCATAAAGCTTTTCTGGCAGGAAAGTTAGCAAACCGGCGATGGACCATTGATCAAATTCAATGGGATAATATCCATTTATCTGTTGATTTTCTACAATTAGAGGACAGATGGAAAATTAATTTTTTTGGATTAAATGATTCTGAATCCACCGTTTTGGGTTTAGAAGGAGAATTTATTCCTGATAAGGGGTTGTTAAATCTTCAAGTGAACTTATTAGAGCTTAATTTAGAACGAATAGAGCAATGGTCTATTTGTAAAAATTTTGCTATTAATTGGAACCCTCGAGGACAGTTACAGCTAAAAGGAAAGCTTAAGTTCGATCTTCTTTCTGACTCATATTGTCATTCGATGATGGGATATTTAAAAGGAACGGCGAGAGCACTTTCTGTTCGTAATTGTTCTTTTGAAATTAATCGACCGATTCAGATCGATTTTTTAGAAGAAAATGAAATTTTCATTCACGAACTTCCTATCAACTTGAATCGACAATTTCGACAATTGGCTGAATGTAATTTTAAAATGCTTTATTTCAATCCAATAAAAAAAGATTGGACATGCGAACAATGTGATTTTCTTTTTCCTTCTCAGACTTTGAAAGAACTTTCTACCATTTTATATCGTCATTTTCCTGATTTTATCGAGGAAAATAGTTTAGAACTGCTATCAAATTGTAAGCAAGAAGGCAATTTAGTTGGGAAATGTACTTTTAAAATGAGCCCTTCCCGTCAAAAATTTCAAGTGAATCTAGAAAATGGGGCTTATTTCTTAAATAGCCAGCTATATGATTTAAAAAATACTCAGTTTATCATTGATAACAGCTTGTTGACATTTTCCGCAGACACCCAACAAGAGAGATGTGCATTTCAAATTAAAGGGACGGCAGTTTGGCCAAAGCTTAATCAAGGAGAATGTTTTTTCGTTGATGAGAAAGTGACTTGTTTCCCTTTGAAAATTTCTTGGAATCGAAATAAAAACAAAGAATTTCATATTCAAAAAATAAAGGGACATTTTTGTGGATTAGATGTAAACCTTGTAGAAGTTTGTGAAGAGCCTTCTTCGCAATGGTTTGCTCTAAAAGGAACAATTGGCTTAAATTTTAACTTAATCGGTCCTTTACTAACTTATGATCTATCTAAAAAAATCCAAAAACTTATGCTGGGCCCTCAGTATAAAATGGTTGGTCATTATTGGTTAAATAAAAAAAGAGGTCTATCTTTATTAGAGTCATTTTATTTTCAAGGGAAACTAACTGCTGATGAAGCGATTTTAAAAGGATTTATTTTTAAGCAAGTTGAAGCCATCATTAACTATCAACCTAAAAAATTAGAAATCAGTCAATTCCGCATAGAAGATCCTGCAGGTATTTTTCAATGCTCCAAGTTAACAGTATTTCAAAATAAAAATAATGTGTGGCAATTTTGCCTTCCTCAACTGTCTGTAAAAAATTTCAAACCGGCTTTGTTAAAAGAAGAAGTACAAACAGTGACATTTGCACATAAATTTAAATCTTTGTTAGTCAAAAGATTAGATTTAGAAGGATTTCAAGGTTACTTAGGTGATGTCTCAACTTGGCAAGCCGAAGGTCGTTGTCATTTTCTGAATTCATCACCTAAAAATGTTGTTCATACTCCTCTTTTAGCAATTCCAGCTGAGATCATCTTAAGACTCGGTTTAGATCCACAGGTATTAAACCCAGTGAACGGAACAATTTTTTTTAATGTGTACGGCAATCGCCTTTATTTGACTCGACTTAAAGATGTTTATAGCGAAGGAAGAGGATCTAAATTTTACTTGGTTAATCATGAAAGACCTTCCTGGATAGATTTGGATGGAAAATTATCTATTTTGATTCGAATGAAACAATATAATCTCATTTTTAAAATTGCTGAATTATTTACTGTCTCTGTTCAAGGGAATCTAAAAAAACCGACTTATTCTTTGCAAAAGCAAGCAAAAACTTCAAAAAAAGGAGCTGCAGCTTTGTTTAGTAAATAAATATTTAATAAAATTAAGTTTCGTTTATAATTTTTCAAAACAAAAGTAAATAAAATTTAATAGAGAAAATAAATGTTTTTAAATAAATGGTTTGTTGTCTTTTTAATTTTCCTTCTCAGCTTTCTTGGAATCTACTTTTACAATTCTTTAACTGATGGTTTTCGAATTGCTCATATCACTCATCAGTTAGATTTTACACCTTGCTGGAAGACATCCAATTTATCGGAACATGAAAAAAAGTCTTTGAAAGCTATATTAGATCAAAAATATACTTATCTTGGCAAAGGAGCTCAGTCTTATGCCTTTGTTAGTGCAGATCACCAATATGTTCTGAAATTTTTTAAATTTAAAAACTTTAAACCACATTTTCTAGTAAAACTTCTTCCTTCCTTACCACCTTTTAATCACTACAAACAGCTTTATCTTCAGCGCAAGCAAAAAAAATTGATGAGTGTGTTTAATGGTTATGATATTGCCTATCAACAAAACAAACTTGAATCAGGTTTAATTTATCTCCATTTATTACCTACAAATTTTTTGAATTATAAGGTAACTCTCGAGGATAAAATGGGGATTATTCATAAAGTAGATTTAGATTCTGTCGCTTTTTTAATTCAACGTAAAGGGGAGACTCTTGGTAATCATCTAACGAGTCTATTAGAACGAGGAAACCAAGAAAAGGCAAAACAAGCTATCTCAAAAATTTTTACTATGTATATGCAAGAGTATCAAAAAGGGATTTATGATCGAGATCATTCTGTGATCGATAACACAGGATTTATTGGAGAAAACCCTTTTCATTTAGATGCCGGCAAATTGACACGGGATGATCTGATTAAGCAACGAAAATTTTATAAAAAAGATTTAGAGCAGGTCGCTTGGAAGATTGATCAATGGATCAAAAAAAAATACCCAGACTATTATTATTCTATTTCTTCTTACCTCGCAAGCAATTATAATGAATGGATAGGAGAAATATTTGATCCTGCAAAAATTGATTTAAATCATTATCGAAAAAATCGTCATGTTTTGAATCAAGCGGAGGAATAAAAATGTATTGGTGGCAGGAGATTAAAAAATCCTGGATCCATTTTGTTTTTCCCGCTACCTGTTTATATTGTAAAGAAAGTTTACAACCTAGCCAAGCTGTTTTTTGCTATGCTTGTGCTTCTCTATTAGAATTGATTAATCCCCAAGAAAGATGCCCCATTTGTTTTGATTTAAAAAAAAATACCTTCATGCATAAATGTGAAAGATGTAAGGCTTTTCCTTCACTTTTTTTACGCCAAGCTTCAGCTTTTGATTATTTTGGTCCAGCTCAAACGCTTGTCAAACAATTAAAATATGGAAATCAACCTCACTTGGCGAAGGGGATGGCAGCATTTTTAATGACTCAATTTGATCGATTAAAGTGGCCATTGCCTGATATCATAGTCCCTGTTCCTATGTCTTTTTCTCATTGGTTAAAAAGAGGATATAATCAAAGTTTTTTATTAGCTGAAGAAATGGCAAAAATTCTTCACATCCCTCTTTTAAATTGCCTTAAACAGATTTCGGGTAATTACGGGCAAGCCTCTTTGAATTTAGGACAAAGAAAACAGCTTAAACAAGTATTCAAGTTGAAAAAAACGTTTCAGATTCAGGATAAGAGAGTGCTACTCATCGATGATGTCATGACAACAGGAACAACTCTTCATAAATGTGCAGAGGCTTTAAGTGAAGGTTTTCCTGGAACTCTTTATGCTCTAACTTTTTGCCGTACAACTGTTCATGATTAAATCCATTTTTTTTGTCGGAAGTAATGCAGCATCAATAAGCTCAAAGTTAGCATGAACAACATGATCAACGGATATCCAAATGGATAATGTAATTCTGGCATGCTATCAAAATTCATTCCATAGATGCTTGAAATAAATGTTAAAGGAACGAAAATTGTGGAAACAATTGTCAAAACTTTCATGATTTCATTTGAGCGAATATTGATGTTAGATAAATAAATATCTAACATTCCTGAGACTACATCGCGAAACCCATCAATGATATCATTATTTTGAATAATATGATCATAAAGATCTTTTAAGAAAATTTGCGTATGCGTATTGACTAACGGAGGTTCAATACGTTGAAAACGATTAACCACCTCCCGCATAGGCCAAATAGATCTTTTCAAAACAGCTATTTCTTGTTTAGCTCGCTGAATGCTTTGTAAAGTACCGGGTTTTGGAGAACGGACAAGTTCTTCTTCTAAATGATCTAAATTGGTATCAATTTTTTCTAAAACGATGAAATAATGGTCCACAATAGTATCTAACAAAGCATAAGCCAAATAATCTGCTTTTTGTTTGCGTATGCGAACGTTACCTTGTCGAAGTCTTTCTTTAACAGAAATAAAAACATCTTTATCTTGCTCTAAAAAAGAAATGAGTAAATTTTCTCCAAAAATAAGACTGATTTGCTCGTCTTGGATTTGATGCTCTTGTTGATTATATTTTAAAAATCTTGCGACAATGAAAACTTGGTTTTGGTAGATATCGAGTTTTGGACGTTGAGAAGTATTAAGAATATCTTCTTGGATAAGTGCGTGTAAGTCAAAACGTTTGCCAATCGACGCAATGCTGGCAGGATCATAAACGCCAAACACTTGAATCCAAGTCATGTTAGGAGTCGTAAGATGATCTAAACATTCCTCTATGGATACGTTTTCTTTTTCAATAAACTCTGATTCAGAATATTCGATGATGGAAAGTTTAATTTCGTGGGGAGGTTTTTCTCCTATTGGAATTAAAGATCCAGGAGAGAGGCCAGTTTTTTTAATTCTATTTTTTAATAGTCGATACATAATGCACTCGCTAAAGTCTAAAAATTCAAGTGATCAACAACTTAAAAACTTAAATGATTTCAAATATATAAATTCAAAATCTAGATGATTAGCTTACATTTGATGGATGATCAAACATTTGCTAGAGTTGATTGATGACACCAAATGAATCTTTTATTTTAGAGATAACGCATTTAATGTCTATCTTTAGTTCGTTTATAAGTATGTATGAATATTGGAGTTCTTCTGAAACCTGAATTTTAATGACGTTTAAGCTATTATATCACCAAAAATCTGAGGTGATATGAGATTTGAGAACATTAAAAACTTGAAACCAGAAGATTTCCGCCGTCTAACAGGGGTTAAATTAGAGACTTTTAAAAAAATGGTGGAGATGATAGAAGGAGCTCTCCGAGAAAAGAAGTCTAAGGGGGGTCGTCCAAATAAACTTTGTCCAGCTGATATGATCTTGATGACTCTGGAATATTTAAGAGAATATCGGACCTATTTTCACATTTCTACCACTTATGGAGTAAGTGAAAGTAATTGTTATTATAACATTCGTTTTGTTGAGAACACATTGATTAAAAGCGGACATTTCAAATTACCTGGCCGTAAAGCGTTAGTAAAAAGCGATGTCGAATATGAAGTGATTTTAGTAGACGCAACTGAGAGTCCTATTGAAAGGCCAAAAAAAAGCAAAAACATGACTATTCAGGCAAGAAGAAACGACACACTCTGAAGACTCAGTTAATTGTCAACAGAGCGACGACAGAAATCATCTGTACAAGCTATGGGAATGGAAAATGCCATGACTATCGCCTCTTTAAAAAATCAAAGACAGGAATTCATCCCGGAATAAAGGTGGCTGTAGACACGGGTTATCAAGGCTTGCAAAAGATACATACTCAAACGGTTTTACCCAAAAAGAAAAGTAAGAAAAATCCTCTGACCAAGGAAGATAAAAAGAGAAATAC